>NZ_JBATWT010000022.1:0-7828 GCF_049672845.1 Moheibacter sp. | reverse complement strand
GCTGTAAAAATCCTGCGCGTATTCTTGCGAATGTCTTTTACAAATGTTTCTGTACTTTTTTTCTTCGGTGTTCCCATAATTAAAGCTAATTCTTTTTTTGAAAACACTCCTTAAGTTTTTATATTATGATGTCCACTTTTTGCTGACGATTTACAGGCTGCTGTTGTGAAGCCGTTCAACGCTCACAAAAAAAGAATCCAAATCACAATGCACAATATGCCGTTCCATATTAAAAAAATCAGTATTTTTGACTATAATTTAGTCAATGTTATGACTGTAATTTAAACAATAAGAAAGGATGAAAACAAATATTTTTTTCGGAAGCAATGTTAAATTTCTGCGGACAAGACAAAAACTGACACAGGAACAGCTTGCTCAAAATCTCTCGATGACACGTTCCAAGCTGAATTGCATCGAAACGGGGCAAACCAAATCTCCTTCCATTGAAGATATGTTAAAGTTTTCGGCTCACTTCAAAATGACTTTGGATACGCTGGTGAAAATTGACTTGTCAAAATTGGGAGAATTAAAACTTCGCGAATTGGAAGCCGGAAACGATATTTACATCAAAGGCGGGAATCTGAGGGTTCTCGCCATTACGGTGAATAAAGACAATCATGAAAATGTAGAATACGTTCCCGTAAAAGCAAAAGCCGGCTACCAATCCGGTTACAGTGACCCTGAGTTTATAGCATCTCTTCCCAGATATTCTGTGCCCAACTTACCGAAACAAGGAACCTTCAGGATTTTTCCCACCGAAGGGGATTCCATGCTTCCTGTTCCCGAAAACAGTGACATAACCGGAGAATACATCGAAGACTGGCAGAGCATAAAACCGAAAACACCTTGCATCGTCATTTTGAAAAATAACCAGGATTTTGTTTTTAAGATGGTGACTTTTCACAAGGACGGAAAATTTCTTTTAGAATCCATGAATCGGGTTTATGATCCTTATACGGTGGATGCGGGTGATATATTGGAAATCTGGAAATTTCATTCGTTTTCCAGTAAGGAAATTCCGGAAACCGTTTCGGATTTATCCGTGGTTTTAAAAGAAATAAGGTCTTTGAGATCGGAAATAAATAACGAATAGAAAACCATAATTTTTCTGTAGAACAGGCCGAAGATACTTCTCCGACAAGGGAATGACAGCTTTCAAAGTTGGGGAAAACGACCCCGCCATTATTCTAAGCAATATGCAAAATGCACGACCAGCGATTTGGTTTACGGATGAGGATGTTCGAAAAATTTACGATCACTTTCAGAAGAAAGACATGGTTTTTATGAGTGAACCTTGCGATAATAAACTGAGGTTGACAGACTATTCTAAAGAGGGAAAATGATTTTACGTGGATTCCGTTAAAAAAAAAGCAAAAGAGTTTAATTCCTTACGGTTTCTGTAAGCAACTAGTTTTTGTCATTTTCCTTTTTGGACGATTAATCAGTTGTTTTTAATAGTTCTCTATTCATTACTGTCTTTGATATGTATTGACGATAGGTGGAATTATCAATAGCTCCTGCTTCTCTGAGAAAAATAAGTCCTTTCTTTTAAGCATCGCTCAAATCAAATGTGCAGAAGAAAGAAAGATATATAAAATAAGTATAGAAAAAGCGTTGGACTCAACTTATTCACAAACGCATATGGATAGGAGTGCTCATGCCATTCATCTGTCTTACTTGAAAAGTACCAGTTTTCGATTCGATTCTGTAGCAATTGCTTCTGATAAAAAAAGCCTCTCAATGTAATTGAGAGGCTTAAAATTAAAATAGAATAGGTAACTGTTAAACTCTGTTTACATTTACTGCATTTATTCCTTTTTGTCCGGACTCAGTATCAAAAGATACTTTATCATTTTCAGAAATTCTTTGTTGAAGTGCTGTTGAGTGTACGAAAATATCTTTTCCTCCATCTTCGGGAGTTATAAATCCGAATCCTTTTATTTCATTAAAAAATTTTACGGTTCCTTTTTGCATTGCATTTGTATTTAATTGTTATTATATATTTTTAAGATTAATAGCATTGTCACCTCTCGGTGTTTTTTTCTTATCGAAGGTCACTTTATCCCTTAATTTTACAGGCTGTAACACATCGTTATTATGGAAAAAGATATTGCTCTTTGTTTCATCATCTGTTACAAATCCATAACCCTTTTCACTGAAAAAGGTAATAATTCCCGTGTTGGTTGTAGGTTCAACATCTATTATGGGTTTTGCTCCCAAAAGGATATTTTCAAGGCTGATTTCCTTTTTATTCTTTTTATCCGGTGGGGTTGAGGTTAGAGTACCGTTCTCATCTACATAGGCAAACATACTTTCAAGCGCCTGCCCTTTGTTGTTATTGGTTTTTCGCTCTTCTCTCCTTAGCGTTTTGTCTTGTTTTTTCTTGGCTTTTTTCTTAGCATTTTCTTTTTTGAAAAAAGAATCTCCCATATTTATTATATTAAATTATTACCGTTCACTTCATGAATTTCAAGGAATTGATTCATAAAATTTATATTGTTCAGTTCATTGACTGCATTTCTTCCTTCCCTATTTTCTCTCATAGTCACAAACCCATATCCCAAAGGTTTTCCTGAACGCTCCGCACATATCTCAACTTTCAGAACTCTACCGAATTTCAGAAATAATTTATGAAGTATGTTTTCAGAGGCATTCATATTAAGATTTTTAATAAATATTCTCATAATTGGAATTTTTTAAATCGAAAATGGTGTTGTTTCCTATGGAAAACCCCTCTCTATTTTTATAAGAGGGCGGGAGCTTTTAATAGCTGCCAGTAGAGTTTCTTTTTGGTCGCACCTCACGAAGGTCTTGCCTCAGAAACATTAATGGTTTTTCCCAAAAATAAAGTACCGTTTAAAGAGACTATTGCTTTTTGGGCAGCAGATAATTCTTTCATTTCTACAAATCCGAATCCTCGTGATTCTTCTGTAATTTTATCTATAACTATTTTGGCTGATATGACATCACCGTGTTCAGAAAAAAGTTTATTTAGCTGAAAATTTGTAGCCGAACGGCTGATGTTTGATACAAAAATGTTCATGGTACATAAAATATTTGGTTCTCATTAAATCTAAAGCAACCAAAAAAAAGATGAACATTTTGTGATTTCGATAAATACTAAGGCAAAGGTACGTCTTTAATTTAGATAACTAACAAATTATATTTCAATAATTTATAATTAAATAGATTAATTCTTTGAATAATGCTAATTAACTTCTTATGCCGTATATAATTTGGTTAGGTATAATAAAAAGCCTTACCTTGTCACAAGTATTCCACAAGCCGCATTAAAATTAGAAATGTTGTTTCTGTCGTATGTCAATAAAACAACATTCAATTATGGCTATTATTATTTTTCTGATTCTTCATTGGTATCTATCCTTGTTCTTTCAATCTGTTTTTCATCATCGCTACGCTGCACACAATATGTTTACGATGAATAAATTTTGGGAAAGGGTTTTTTATATAGGTTGTTTTCTTACTCAGGGCTCATCTTACATAAGTGCATATGCTTATGGTCTCATGCACCGCTTACATCATGTACACACGGATAAAGCGGAAGACCCACATTCTCCACATAATGACCCAAACCCTTTTTTGATGATGTGGGTAACAAGAAATAATTATATCGATATTCATTTGGGCAAAACAATAATCGAAAACAAATACAAAAAGAACTTACCCGAATGGGAATCCTTTGATAAAATAGCGCATAATTGGTCGGTACGCATCATTTGGATTATTGTATATATTTTGATTTATGCATGGCTGGCAACGGCTTGGTGGCAGTGGCTGTTTTTACCCATTACAATAATTATGGGTTCATTTCAGGGGATGGCTATAAATTGGTGGGCACATAAATTTGGATATGAAAATTTTAAAATGAGGAATACTTCCAAAAATATCTTGCCTTTTGATTTTGTTTTTTGGGGAGAGGCTTATCATAATAACCACCATAAACACCCAACAACCCCTAATAATGCCATAAAATGGTTTGAATGGGATATGGGTTTTCAATCCATGCGATTTCTACACTTTTTAAGGATTATTCAACTAAAACGACTAACTACTTAACATATAGAAAATTCATCTGCAAAAGCCTTGGGCATTTACATCGGTAATCAGTAAATGATACTTTTAATTAATATAATCTTTCTCTCTCAAAAAAATGATTCGTTTTTCCAAATTATAAATATCTGCAATACAATCTTCCCTGTTCTTAAAACCTTTACTTGAAGCCCCTACTATAGTGGCAGCAACAGTAATTGACCATCTCCACTCATCTGTGGGATCTTGATAAACCAACAAGGTTGGTCTGAAAAAAGTAGTTATACTCATATTTTAATATTAAATTATTAATCTTCGTTACTAAATTCCGGTTATCATTTATTTTGCCCACCTTCTTGTAAATTATTAAGGAAAGACAGTAGTAAATAAATAGACAAAGAAAATCATCAATAGAACAATGCCTTGTAAAATATTGGTACGCCCTGTTGCTAATGACAGGATGATGATAAACTGTGCAAGTAAAAGTAATGTCATAGCTTTTAAGTCAATCCCAAGCGTTATTCTTACGCCCGTTGCAATGGATACAATAGCTACTGCCGGTATAGTTAGGCCAATGCTGGCAAGTGCTGAGCCTAATGCAAGATTGAGACTGGTTTGTAATTGATTTTTCTTGGCTGCACGATATGCTGCATATCCCTCAGGAAGTAAAACCACCCCCGCAATAATAACCCCTACGACAGCTTTGGGAGCTCCTATTTTTAATACTGTTTTTTCAATGTCTGGGGCAAGGGATTTTGCAAGGAGCACAACAATTCCAAGACAAAGGAATAGAAATAAAGTGCTGATGAGAGTTACTTTAATAGTAGGCTTCTCAGGCAAAATAACTTCATTTTCTTTCGCTTTCGGGGATAAAAAATAAGCTCTGTGCCTGATAGATTGAATCATTATAAAAGTTATATATAAGATGAAACAAACCAATGCAATAAAAATAAGTTGTGTGGAATTATATTCAGGTTGTTTGACACTTGTGGTATAATTGGGTAAAATAAGAGCAAAAGCAAGTATAGCTGTAAGTGTAATCAATGCGGTACTGACTCCCTGAAGCGTAAAGGTTTGTTCTTTGTATTTAGTAGCGCCCACCAAAATACATAACCCAATGATTCCTGTAAGAATTATCATTACCGCTGCAAAGACGGTATCACGTGCAAGGGTCTTTGTTTCCAATTCACCTCCTGTCAGCATTAACGACACAATCAGTGCTACTTCAATAATTGTAATTGCCAGAGCAAGCAAAAAAGAACCGAGAGGTTCTCCAACACGGTAAGCAATCACTTCTGCATGGTGCACAGCCGCAAGTACACTACCTATTAAAAGAAAGGAAAATACGATAGGAGGAATTACACCAACCACTGAAATACTGAAATAAGCTATCCATGCCAAAATGGGAATCAAGATAGTCCATAGCAACAGATACAATTTTTCTTTCATAAAACAGCTTTATATATTTGACTTAACTCAAGTATCAATTTTTTAAATATTTGGAAGGGATTTCAAATGTTTTCAATTGCATTTTGATAGAAGACATATATTGTTTCAGTTCATGAGCCGTAATCTGCCTACTGGTATAAATAAAAACCAAAGGCGTTTCCATCAGAAGAATATACAATTCAGGACATTTTTTTGAATTCTTATTTTGGTAGTAAGAATATCATCCATCAAACTTTGTATTTTATTATTTTTATTCATAGCCGCTTTTGATTACAGTTAAAATCATTTTGAAACGCACATTTGCCTTTACGAGATTAGGCTTATGAGCCGGCATTATAATCGCTTGTCCTGTTTGGAGCAGGAATGATGTGCCATCTATGATAATTTCCGCATTTCCCTCAATGATTTGGGCAAATGTGTCAAACGGAGAAATTTTTTCAGTAAGCCCTTCTCCCATTTCAAATGACATGACGCTTATGACTCCTGTAGATTTCTTCAAAATGGTTTTGACAACAATGGCGTTAGGGATATATTCTACAAGCTCTACCATAATGTATGGTTTTGACTTTTCTAATTCATGGTCATTCATGATTATTTATAATTTTGGAAGTTATTCAAACAAAAAAAGGAGAGGAATTCTTTCCTGTCCTTTTCCGCATTCTGAAGTAATAGTAGAGATAGAGATAAAAAATAAAGGTTTAGTTGATTAAAAATATTTAGTCTTTTTCAGACTGTTCTTTATCAGAACGCTTATTTTCAGACTGTCCTTTGTTGATAATATTCATAACCTCTTCAGGCTTTTTGTTAAGTTTGGTCGCTACTCTTTCAAGCAATTCTTTTTCTTTACCTGTTTCAAATTTCAAATCTGAATCGGTAAGCTGCGAAAATTTTTCTTTCAATCCTTTTGACTGTTCATCCCAATTTCCTGTAATCTTAAAAACGTCATTGTTTCTGTTTGGTGTTGTGTCCATATTATTTGGATTTGTTGTAACAGAATTGTTACATGACAAAGGTGATTATAATTAGATAGGCTATGTTACACATTTGTATAGTAGACTTACACATATCACAGATTTTCTAAATTTCCTTTGCGTTTCTGCTTCATTTGCTTGTAAAAAGAGGGTGAAAGTCCTGTGATTTTTTTAAATTGATTAGACAAGTGTGCTACACTGCTGTAGTTTAGCTTATACGATATTTCCGTAAGGTTTAGCTCATCATATAAAAGCAATTCTTTTACACGTTCTATTTTATGCATAATGATGAATTGCTGGATAGTAATTCCTTTTACTTCCGAAAAGGTATTGGCTAGATAAGTGTAATCATAACCCAATTTATGACTTATATAATCAGAATAATTCTCTTTGGGCAATTCCTCAGAATAATGAATCATTTCTGTTATAACATTCTTTATCTTCTCAATCAGGATGCTCTTTTTATCATCCAATAATTCCAAACCCGATTTTAGTAAATTTTCTTTTAGTAGCTGACGTTGATTTTCCGTTATATCTTCAAGCACCTCAGCTACGCCTAAATCTACTATTATATATTTTAATCCGAGTCTTTTTAACTCTTCCTGCACCATCATCTTACAACGAAGACTAACCATGTATTTTATATACAATTTCACACAATAATATCAGTTTTTGTAAGATATGAAATTTACGTCAATATTTATGAATTCTGTATTATTATTGAGGCTATTTTATGTAGAAGGTTTGGTATTATTTGGCGTATTACAACGACAGGTCTCCTTTTTCAGTTCGGCTATAAAATAGGTCGGGGAAATGCCGGTACGGCTTTTAAAAGCATTCGTAAAACGCTGTGTACTGCTGAAGCCTGCTTCTTCGGAAAGCGCATAATTGGTATAATTCCGGTGCATTTTATTCTCCTTTAGTAATACTACGATATAATCGATTTTCAGGTCATTGATATAATCAGAGAATTTCTTTTGACGGTAACGGTGGATGATCATTGAGAGGTATTTGGTATTGGAATTGAAAGCCGCAGCCAGTTTGAACAGTGTCCAGTCTTTTTCCAGGAATCTTTTGCTTTTTTCAAATTTTTCCAGTTGTGCCCGAATAGATTCAATTGATCCCGCATTCATGTTAGGTGTACGTCTTCAAACTAACTTGGACAGATTCAATTAAATCCTTAAGGAGGATTTCGGATTATAAATTTATTAATTTTTGTTGATTATACAATTGTCTTCTTTTTTTGATAGAATGCTCTTTTATTTGCTTTCTTTTTTCTAAAATCTGCTCAGATCTTCCAAAATAGACATCGGCTGGAGTCAAGTTGTTTAATGACTCGTGGTAACGATTTGTATTGT
>NZ_JBATWT010000021.1:0-5648 GCF_049672845.1 Moheibacter sp. | reverse complement strand
GATTTTAGCGCAACGGGACCAGGCACAGCTACGCTGGTTACTTTCGTTTTTTCCTTTCTAAAAGGAAAATCTCAGTAATCCTGCAACTCCTCTTCTCTATCGCTCCTGCGGGTTTTCGCTGCTATCCTTGGCGCGTTTGACCACCATTGAACCAATTAAGTATAATGTGTATTGTATTGTTGAATATTGTAAGTACTAAGCCAAAACTGCTAAATAGAATTCAGAATTTCAGATGCAAAGTTTTTTCGGTTGATACCCTTTTCTATGTGCTTGTCCAAGCAACTATGAAAACTATATACGCCTAAAAAATTCACGAAACAATAATCCAAAAAAAAATCCTTACCAAATAAATGATAAGGATTTAAAAAAAGACTGGCGGCGACCTACTCTCCCACTTTCGTAGTACCATCGGCGCTGGCAGGCTTAACTTCTCTGTTCGGAATGGGAAGAGGTGAGCCCTGCCGCAATAACCACCCTAAGTTTTTATAGTCACTTAGGACTTAATATCTTGACATCTGGAAGGTCGATAATCGACATTTAATATTTCGTTTAAGCGTTTTTTGAATAATTCAAAAACAATAACCATCTACGGAGAGCGGTTAGCAAAGTTTATGGGTAATTAGTACTACTCGACTTTGACATCGCTGCCTTTACATCTGTAGCCTATCAACGTTGTCATCTCCAACGACCCTTAAAAGAAGTCTCATCTTGTGGCAAGTTTCGCACTTATATGCTTTCAGTGCTTATCTAAACCGAACGTAGCTACTCAGCGGTGCACCTGGCGGTACAACTGATACACCAGAGGTTCGTTCAACTCGGTCCTCTCGTACTAGAGTCAAGCCCACTCAAACTTCTAACGATCACAATAGATAGAGACCGAACTGTCTCACGACGTTCTGAACCCAGCTCGCGTGCCACTTTAATGGGCGAACAGCCCAACCCTTGGGACCTTCTCCAGCCCCAGGATGTGACGAGCCGACATCGAGGTGCCGAACCTCCCCGTCGATGTGAGCTCTTGGGGGAGACTAGCCTGTTATCCCCGGAGTACCTTTTATCCTATGAGCGATGGCCCTTCCATACGGAACCACCGGATCACTATGTCCTGCTTTCGCACCTGATCGACTTGTAGGTCTCACAGTCAAGCACCCTTATGCCATTACACTCTACGCACGGTTACCAAGCGTGCTGAGGGTACCTTTGAAAGCCTCCGTTACTCTTTTGGAGGCGACCACCCCAGTCAAACTACCCACCACGCAATGTCCCCGCCGGATGACGGGTTAGGCTCCAGATAAACAAAGGGTGGTATTTCAACGGCGACTCCACACACACTGGCGTGCATGCTTCAAAGTCTCCCACCTATCCTACACATTGTTTACCCGAAGTCAATACGAAGCTATAGTAAAGGTTCACAGGGTCTTTTCGTCCCATTGCGATTAACCGGCATCTTCACCGATACTACAATTTCACCGAGCTCGTGGTTGAGACAGTGCCCAGATCGTTACACCATTCGTGCAGGTCGGAACTTACCCGACAAGGAATTTCGCTACCTTAGGACCGTTATAGTTACGGCCGCCGTTTACCGGGGCTTCAGTCAAATGCTTCGCTAATGCTAACATCCTTCCTTAACCTTCCGGCACCGGGCAGGTGTCAGACCCTATACGTCATCTCTCGATTTAGCAGAGTCCTGTGTTTTTGATAAACAGTCGCCTGGGCCTTTTCACTGCGGCTCCGATTGCTCGGAGCGACCTTTCTCCCGAAGTTACAGGTCTATTTTGCCTAGTTCCTTAACCACGATTCACTCGAGCGCCTGAGGATACTCTCCTCGACCACCTGTGTCGGTTTGGGGTACGGGCTGCTTCACTCGCTATTTCTTGGATGAGACTTCACCGGATTATCACGCCACCCGAAGGCTTTGTGTACTATCCCTGGTTTACCCAGGTTCAACGTACTATTCCGTCAGTACGCACCGGTTACTTCTCACCGTCACTTTTGGTGTGAGCAGGTACGGGAATATTAACCCGTTTGCCATCCACTTCCCCTTTAGGGTACATGTTAGGACCCGACTAACCCTCAGCTGATTAGCATAGCTGAGGAAACCTTGGTCTTGCGGCGGCGGTGTTTCTCGCACCGCTTATCGTTACTCATGCCTACATTTTCTTTTCTATAAGCTCCACCATGCCTCGCCGGCCTGGCTTCTGCGCCGATAGAATGCTCCCCTACCACTTCTTGACGAAGTTCATAGCTTCGGCAGTATACTTATGCCCGATTATTATCCATGCCGGATCGCTCGACTAGTGAGCTGTTACGCACTCGTTAAATGAATAGCTGCTTCCAAGCTAACATCCTAGCTGTCAATGCAATCCGACCGCGTTTGGTCAACTTAGTATACATTTGGGGGCCTTAGCTGATGATCTGGGTTCTTTCCCTCTCGGACATGGACCTTAGCACCCATGCCCTCACTGCTGTGGAACATATCTTAGCATTCGGAGTTTGTCAGGAATTGGTAGGCGGTGAAGCCCCCGCATCCAATCAGTAGCTCTACCTCTAAGATACTTATACACAACGCTGCACCTAAATGCATTTCGGGGAGTACGAGCTATTTCCCAGTTTGATTAGCCTTTCACCCCTACCCACAGGTCATCCCAAGACTTTTCAACGTCAACGGGTTCGGTCCTCCACTTTGTGTTACCAAAGCTTCAACCTGCCCATGGGTAGATCACAAGGTTTCGCGTCTAATACCACTGACTATGCGCCCTATTCAGACTCGCTTTCGCTTCGGCTCCGTAGCTGAACTACTTAACCTTGCCAGTGACATTAACTCGTAGGCTCATTATGCAAAAGGCACGCCGTCACCCGTAGGCTCCGACCGCTTGTAAGCGTATGGTTTCAGGTTCTCTTTCACCCTTCTATTCGAAGTGCTTTTCACCTTTCCTTCACAGTACTAGTTCACTATCGGTCTTTCAGGAGTATTTAGCCTTGGAGGATGGTCCCCCCATATTCAAACAGGATTTCACGTGTCCCGCCTTACTCGTTATAACTAATGTATGCCTTTCGTATACAGGACTTTCACCTTCTTCGGTTAACCTTTCCAGGTTATTCTACTAAACATATAATAGCTTTAGGGCTAATCCGCGTTCGCTCGCCACTACTTACGGAATCTCAATTGATTTCTTTTCCTACAGGTACTTAGATGTTTCAGTTCCCTGCGTTCGCTCCTCTTGCGAGGTGACATGCCTTCAACATGCCGGGTTGCCCCATTCGGAAATCTTCGGATCAAAATGTATGTGCCATTCCCCGAAGCTTATCGCAGCTTATCACGTCCTTCATCGCCTCTGAAAGCCTAGGCATCCGCCATACGCTCTTAGTAACTTTTTTCTAACCGCCGCTCTCGTGTTCGGTTATTGTTTTTGTTTTATTCTTTATTATAATGCTCATGGTATATAAATATACCAATGAAATTGTCTATTTCTCGTTATTTTCTTCCAGTATGTCAATGAACTCTTCTGATGCGTTTTTGTGTCTTCGCGTTTTGTGTTATGCGTTTTACTCATAACTCGAAACCCTTAACTCTTTAACGCTTCTTGGTGGAGAATATCGGAGTCGAACCGATGACCTCCTGCGTGCAAGGCAGGCGCTCTAGCCAGCTGAGCTAATTCCCCTCTTTTTCTTAAAGTTTTGAGTTTGCGCGTTGTGAGTCCTGAGTTTTTTAACCCTTAACACATAACTCTCAAACTCTTAACCCGTATCAGTAGTCTCGGGCAGGCTCGAACTGCCGACCTCTACATTATCAGTGTAGCGCTCTAACCAGCTGAGCTACGAGACTCTTTAAAAAGAGTGGCCTTTATTTCGAAGTTAGAAGTTAGAAATCAGAAGCTCGCTTTTTGTTGGGCGAACTTCGAACTTCGGGTTTCGAACTTCGTATATGTAATAAAAAGAAGAAAAAACCTAAAAAAAAACAGCCAACCCTGCGTTTGTTGACAGGTAAATAATTCGTCGTACTCTATATAAGAGATGTTCCAGCCGCACCTTCCGGTACGGCTACCTTGTTACGACTTAGCCCTAGTTACCAGTTTTACCCTAGGTAGCTCCTTTTACGGTCACCAACTTCAGGTACCCCCGGCTTCCATGGCTTGACGGGCGGTGTGTACAAGGCCCGGGAACGTATTCACCGCATCATGGCTGATATGCGATTACTAGCGATTCCAGCTTCATAGAGTCGAGTTGCAGACTCCAATCCGAACTGAGACCGGCTTTTGAGATTCGCATCCACTCGCGTGGTAGCTGCCCTCTGTACCGGCCATTGTAGCACGTGTGTGGCCCAAGGCGTAAGGGCCGTGATGACTTGACGTCGTCCCCACCTTCCTCGCAACTTGCGTTGGCAGTCTCACTAGAGTCCCCGTCTTGAAACGCTGGCAACTAGTGATAGGGGTTGCGCTCGTTATAGGACTTAACCTGACACCTCACGGCACGAGCTGACGACAGCCATGCAGCACCTTGCATTCTGTCCGAAGAAAGGTCTATTTCTAGACCGGTCATAATACATTTAAGCCTTGGTAAGGTTCCTCGCGTATCATCGAATTAAACCACATGCTCCACCGCTTGTGCGGGCCCCCGTCAATTCCTTTGAGTTTCATTCTTGCGAACGTACTCCCCAGGTGGGATACTTATCACTTTCGCTTATCCACTGAAGCTTGCGCCCCAACAGACAGTATCCATCGTTTACGGCGTGGACTACCAGGGTATCTAATCCTGTTCGCTCCCCACGCTTTCGTCCCTCAGCGTCAGTTAAAATTTAGTAACCTGCCTTCGCTATTGGTGTTCTGAGTAATATCTATGCATTTCACCGCTACACTACTCATTCCAGCTACTTCAATTTCACTCAAGACCTGCAGTTTCAAAGGCAGTTCGACAGTTAAGCTGCCGGCTTTCACCCCTGACTTACAGGCCCGCCTGCGGACCCTTTAAACCCAATAAATCCGGATAACGCTTGCACCCTCCGTATTACCGCGGCTGCTGGCACGGAGTTAGCCGGTGCTTATTCATACAGTACCTTCAACACCCTACACGTAAGGTGGTTTATTCCTGTATAAAAGCAGTTTACAACCCATAGGGCCGTCTTCCTGCACGCGGGATGGCTGGATCAGGCTCTCACCCATTGTCCAATATTCCTCACTGCTGCCTCCCGTAGGAGTCTGGTCCGTGTCTCAGTACCAGTGTGGGGGTTCACCCTCTCAGGCCCCCTAATGATCATCGGCTTGGTAGGCCATTACTCTACCAACTACCTAATCATACGCATGTCTATCCTATTGCGATAAATCTTTCAACACTAAATGATGCCATCTAATGTGTTATACGGTATTAATCCAAGTTTCCCTGGGCTATCCCATTCAATAGGGCAAGTTACATACGCGTTACGCACCCGTACGCCGGTCTCTGTAATCCGAAAACTACATACCCCTCGGCTTGCATGTGTTAAGCCTCCCGCTAGCGTTCATCCTGAGCCAGGATCAAACTCTCCGTTGTAAAATTTTTTAAATACTTTTAGAACTTCGAACCTTTGATGCCTGCCTTACAAAATTGACCGTTTTCTCTTTTTAGGCTTTTTTTCTTCTTTTCTATTATTTCAAATGAACTTCTCGTTTCTTAAT
>NZ_JBATWT010000020.1:0-3770 GCF_049672845.1 Moheibacter sp. | reverse complement strand
AATTATTATTGCAGAATTCTACTCAACTTTGGTGGATTGACAACGGGAATTTTCATGCCGGATTTCCGGAACAAATCGCTTACGAACAAAGGATTTTTGAAAAATTATCCCAAGAACAGATCAAATTTGATTACCAAACCGGGAATTTTAAATTCCATCATCCGAAAAATAAATCGGTCAATCTTATAAGCGACGGAAGCGATTTAGCATATTGGGCAAAACATGCTTTGGAACGGAATGGGTTTGAGGTTAATTCCAATTCGGAAATTAAACTAGAGATCAATCAATATAAAATTAAAATCAATCAACAAACAGTTTTTTCTATTTCGGAATTAATCGACTATTTAAAAATTTAAAAATGCAAAAAAAACATCATCATAACAGGCGCAAGCCGCGGAATAGGATTTAATTCGTAAATTTGAATAAATTAAAGATTTATGGAAAATCTATCAGTAAAACCTCCTTTAACTAATTTGCAAGCAGAGTTATTGAAACTTTTTTCAATGGAATTGCCGGAAGAAGAATTAATTGAACTAAGGAAAATAATGGCTGATTTCCTCCTGAAAAAAACACGTGAGAAAGCTGATGTTGTTTGGGATGAAAAGGAATACAGCGATGAAAAATTGAAGAACTTACTTGAGAATTCAATTTAATCGGAATGCTAAAAGTAGTGTTGGATACCAATGCCATTCTAAGAACAGTTTCAAGCAGATCTGAATTTTCTGATGTATTGGATAAATTAAAAGACGGATTTTTTGAACTCTGGGTTTCCAATGAAATAGTATTAGAATACGAAGAAAAAATTACAGAGATTTTCTCAACCGAAACCGCAGAATTGTTATTAAGCGTACTGAACTTACTTCCGAATGTTAAAAAGACAGAAATTCATTTTTATTTAGAATTGATTGATAATGATTCAGATGATAACAAATTTGTGGATTGTGCATTTGCCGGAAACGTTCATTATTTAGTTTCAAATGACAAACATTTTAACAGACTTAAAACCATTGATTTTCCGTCTATCAATATTCTTACCTTAGAGGAATTTCACAAAATTCTTCAAACAGAATAACTATGCAAAAAAACATCATCATAACAGGCGCAAGCCGCGGAATCGGCAGAGAACTGGCCAAAATCCATCTCCAAAACGGAAACAACGTCTTGGCGATTTCCCGTAACGAAGAAAAATTAAAAGAACTTTACGTCTTCGAAAATAATTCTCAATTGATCATTCTGCCAATGGACATTTCCAAACAAAGCGATTTGGATATGCTGCAGGGTGCCATGCGAAATTGGGAACATCTGGACGTATTATATAATAATGCCGGGTTTCTGGTCAATAAACCTTTTTCGGAAATTTCGGAAAATGAGATTGATTATTCGGTTGCCGTCAATTACAAAGCACCGTTTCGGATCATCCAGATGGTTCTGGATAAAATGAATTCCCAATCGCACATCGTCAATATAACAACGATGGGTGCCGTTCAGGGTTCGGTGAAATTCCCGGGATTGGCGGCTTATTCCTCTTCCAAAGCCGGAATTGTCACGCTGACGGAACTTTTGGCACAGGAATTCAACGAAAACCAACCGCGGATTAATTGTGTCGCACTCGGAGCCGTTCAGACCGAAATGCTCCAGGAAGCCTTTCCCGGATATGAAGCACCGATTACCGCCGAAGAAATGGCCAATTATTTATTCAATTTTGGATTAAACGGACACAAATTCCAAAACGGAAAAACGATTCAGCTTTCAGTTTCAACCCCTTAACACATTTTTTCGGAAATTTATTCTACATTTATAACTTATAAATCAGAATAATTATGAGAAAAATCTACTTATCTATTCTTGCAATTGGGATGGCGATTTTCACATTTGCACAGGAATTTACATTGGAACTATTCGCCCAAGGATTAAATTCGCCTGTGGAATTGGTGCACGCCGGTGACGATCGGCTATTTGTAGTGGAGCAGGGAGGAAGGATCAAAATAATCAACAACGATGGAACTGTAAATCCAACTCCTTTCCTGAATATTTCTTCCAAAATCAGCACAGGGGGTGAAAGAGGTTTGTTGGGACTGGCGTTCGCACCCGATTATGAAACCAGCGGAAGATTTTATGTGAATTACACCAACACAGCAGGCGATACCGTTATTGAACGATATACAGTGAGTGATGATCCTGATGTTGCCAATTCTGACGGAACCATTTTACTGACCATCGACCAGCCCTTTGGTAATCACAATGGCGGAAATATCCATTTCGGACCCGATGGTTACCTCTGGATTTCAATGGGCGATGGCGGAAGTTCGGGAGATCCAAATAATTACGGACAGAATAAAAATGTATTATTAGGTAAAATGCTTCGCATTGACGTCAGCGGAGATGCTTATACTTCTCCGTCTGATAATCCATTTGTAGGCGAAGATGGAGCCGATGAAATATGGGCCTATGGATTGCGCAACGCTTGGAAATTTTCATTTGATTCCGAAACCGGCGATCTCTGGATTGCAGATGTCGGACAAAATCTAATCGAAGAAATCAACAAACAATCTTCCCAAACACCCGGTCTGAACTATGGTTGGCGTTGTTACGAAGGAAACGATCCCTATAACACAGGTGGTTGCGATGCACCCGAATCGATGGTTTTTCCAATTGCCACTTACAATCATTCGGGCGGCAGATGTTCCATAACTGGCGGATATGTTTACAGAGGGACTGCTTATGCCAACTTGGTTGGTAAGTATTTCTTTGCAGATTATTGTTCCGGTGAGATCGGCTGGGTCGATGGTGATACGCTCGAATTCCTCACCGATACCAATGATTTCATCACCGGCTTCGGTCAAGATATGTCCGGACAACTATATGTAGTAGGCTCCGGCAAAGTTCAAAAAATAGTAGGACAGACCATGGGCGTTACAGATCCTAAACACATCCAAATTTCCATTCACCCCAATCCAACTACAAATTTCGTAAACATTACCAGTAACAAGCCAGTTGATGAAATAGCTTTGTATTCAATGGAAGGGAAACTTTTGGAAAAACACATAAATATTCAAAAACTCGATTTATCCAAATATCCAAAAGGCGTATATATATTAACTATACTATCCGGTAAACTCCAAAAAACACAAAAACTTATCAAAAATTAAGTATATATATAGTATAATTTATTTTTGGGCACCTCTCACTTTTTAAATTTTGGACAAACCAAAATTCAAAAAATGAGACCGGGCTCTCGGCACTCGCTTTCCCTCTGCAGTCTGATTTACCCTGACTACAGAGAAAAAGCTCAAACAAATGCCTCCATCCCTGATGCAAATTCAGACAAGTTCAGATTTTTTTTATCAAAAACACAAAATCTAAAACATTGTAAATAAACCATCTGAAAATTATTTCCAAAAACTTTCAAAAAATTACATCAAAACATTTGGTTCATATTATATACTCGCTCTATATTTGCAGTCCTTTTCAGTGAGAGATTAACCACAGAAAAGAAAGCAAAAAAGAGAAGTTCATTGTAAATTATTGTTTGTTAATGTTTTGCGATATAGTTCAAAAAATATTTCAAAATATTTCAAAAATAATTTTGTAGTAATGAAAAGATTCTTACCTTTGCACCCGCTTTAAGAGATTGAAGCGAGGAATTAAGAAACGAGAAGTTCATTTGAAATAATAGAAAAGAAGAAAAAAAGCCTAAAAAGAGAAAACGGTCAATTTTGTAAGGCAGGCATCAAAGGTTCGAAGTTCTAAAAGTATTTAAAAAATTTTAC
>NZ_JBATWT010000019.1:0-1521 GCF_049672845.1 Moheibacter sp. | reverse complement strand
TCCACGAACGGCGCGGCGACCACGGCTCCCGCCGAGGCGCCGGCCAGCGGCGCCACCACTGCGCCGGCAACTGATTCGGCCACCACGCCTGCTCCGGCAGAGCCGGCCCAGCCGATGGCGCCGCAGGTTCCCAACAACTAATCGTAGTTCGTATTTGTATTAGGTTTGCGGCAACTGTTGTTCTTTGAACACAGTTGCCGCAAATGCGTTCAGGGGTGGGCAATCGCCAAGCCGGGCGGCTTCGTGCCGCTTGAGAAAACCTGTTTTCTTCGCCTATAGCTTGGCTGCGGTGGATGTGGTGCCTGCGGGGTGCCGAGCAGGGCCGTGGGCAACAAGCTTTTCTGTGATCGGATTTTCGCCATGCAGCTTCGCAGCTTCATTTTAGCTGGCCTGTGCGCCGCATTTTGCATTGGGGCTCCCGCCTATGCAGCGTCGCCGGCTTCCACCGCGGCAGCACCTGCCGTAGCAACGACCGACGTCGTTACCGTCGCGGCCAAGAGCCCGACCGCGGAACTGCGCGCGCTGAAGAAGAAAAAGAAGCCGACCGACGAGGACCTGGCGCGGATCAAAGAACTCGAAGCCAAGATCAAGGCCGACCAGGCTGCCGCCAAGGTGAAGGCGCTCGAAGCGAAGAAGCAGGCGATGCGCGATACGGCCAAGGCAAAGGCCGAGGCTTCGCGGCAAGCCTTCCTCGACAAGAAGGGCCAGAAGCCGGCTGCCAAGGTTGCCGAAGCCAAGCCGGCAAAGCAGATCAAGCCTGTCGAGCCGGCCGAACCGATCCAGCAGGCGGAAGAACCCATCCCGGCCGAGGCGATGAATGTTGCGCTCACCGGCAACAATGGCGAGTTGCGCAGCGAGCCGAAGCCGGGCGAGAAGCAGGTGAGAAGCAGCGGCGGCCTGTTTGCCGGCCTTTTCGGCGGCACAACGTCGTCGATGAGCATGCTGCCGGAAACACGTGCCCTGGATTCGGTGCTGCGCCAGCAGCAGGCCAAGAAGCAGTTCAAGGTGAAATCCGAGTTCGAGCCGCAAGAAGTGAATTTCACCGGCTACAAGGCCGGCACCATCGTCATCGATACGAACGAGCGTCGTCTCTATCTGGTGGAATCCGCGTTCACCGCCCGTCGCTATGCGATTGCGGTTGGCCGCGAGGGCTTGCAGTTCAAGGGCATGACCACCGTCGGCGACAAGCAGGAATGGCCGCGCTGGATCCCCACCAAGGAGATGCAGGAGCGCGAGCCCAAGAAGTACGGCCAGTACAAGGACGGCATGGCAGGCGGACCCGAGAACCCGTTGGGTGCTCGTGCCATCTATCTCTACGAGGGCAAGAAGGACACGCACCTGCGCATTCACGGCACAAACCAGCCGCAGAGCATCGGAACGAGCGCCTCGAACGGCTGCTTCCGCATGATCAACGATCACGTGATGGATCTTTACCGACGCGTGAAAATGGGTACCCAGGTCGTTATTCTCTGACGTCCTGCCAGAACGACACAAAGCGCCGGCGGCCAGCCGGCCCTTTTG
>NZ_JBATWT010000018.1:0-2098 GCF_049672845.1 Moheibacter sp. | reverse complement strand
CGGCCACATGGTGATGCTGAAATGGTCGATGGACAACGAGTTCGGCATCAAGCCGGGCGAAGTGTTCTGGGCGGCTTCCGATGTCGGCTGGGTCGTCGGCCATTCCTACATCGTCTATGCCCCGTTGCTCCATGGCTGCACGACGGTGATGTTCGAAGGCAAGCCGGTGGGCACGCCCGATGCCGGCACCTTCTGGCGCGTCATAGAGCAGCACGGCGTGGCGGCGCTGTTTACCGCGCCGACCGCTTTCCGCGCCATCAAGGGCCAGGACCCCAAGGGCGAATTCATCCCCAAATACGATTTGTCGAAATTCCGCACTTTGTTCCTGGCCGGCGAGCGCGCCGACCCCGAAACGATCAAGTGGGCCGAGCAGAGGCTGGGCGTTCCGGTGATCGACCACTGGTGGCAGACCGAGACCGGCGCGCCGATCACCCAGAACCCGGTGGGACTGGGCATGCTGCCGGTGAAATACGGTTCGCCCGGCGTGCCGATGCCGGGCTACGACATCCGCATCCTGAACGATGCCGGCCACGAAGTGCCGAACGGCACGCTGGGCAACGTGGTGCTGAAACTGCCGTTGCCGCCGGCCTGCCTGCCGACGCTGTGGAATGCCGACAAGCGTTTCCACCAGGCCTATCTCGACGAGTTCCCCGACTTCTACAAGACTGCCGACGCCGGCATACTCGACGATGACGGCTACCTGTTCGTCATGGCTCGCACCGACGACATCATCAACGTTGCCGGCCACCGGCTTTCCACCGGTGCGATGGAGGAAGTGCTGGCCGAACACCCGGACGTCGCCGAATGCGCGGTGATCGGCATCGCCGATGAACTGAAGGGACAATCGCCGCTTGGCCTCGTCGTGCTGAATGCCGGCGTGGCGCGCGACCGCTCCGCAATCGAGAAGGAAGCGATCGCATTGGTGCGCGACCGCATCGGCCCCGTTGCCGCCTTCAAGACGGTGGTGACCATCAAGCGCCTGCCCAAGACGCGCTCGGGCAAGGTGCTGCGCGGCACCATGCAGAAGATCGCCGACAAGGAAGAGTGGAAGATGCCGGCGACCATCGACGATCCGGCGATACTGGACGAGATCACCGAGGCGCTGAAGGCGCGCGGCATAGGGGTCTAGAAAAATTCGGCACTAAACAGCCGCCCTGCCATGCCGTAAGAAACCCAGCATGAATCACCTCGCCGCCTGCAACCAAAAGCTGGCGGCGATGTTTCTCGATCCCATGCCGGGAGTTTCATGCTGACGCTGCCCCAGATCCTTTCCTTTGCCGTCATAGCGCTGATGATGGGCGCGTTCGTCTGGGGCCGCGTGCGCTACGACCTCGTCGCGACCGGCTCGCTGCTTTTGGCCATAGCCGTTGGCATCGTTCCATTCGACAAGGCATTTTCGGGCTTCAGCGATGACATCGTCATCATTGTCGGCAGCGCGCTTCTGGTCAGTGCCGGCGTGGCGCGCAGCGGCATCATGGAATTCGCCATCCAGCGCCTGGCGCCCAATGTCAGTTCCGTGCGCGCCCAGCTTGCACTGCTGGTGGTGACGGTCGCGGTGCTGTCGGCCTTCGTCAAGAACATCGGCGCGCTGGCAATCATGATCCCCATCGCCTTCCAGTTCGCGCGGCGCGCCAATGTCTCGCCCTCGACGTTCCTGATGCCGATGGCCTTCGCCTCGCTGCTGGGCGGGCTGATGACGCAGATCGGCACCTCGCCGAACATCGTGGTATCGCGGCTGCGCGACGAACTGACGGGCACGCCGTTTTCCATGTTCGACTTCACCCCGGTCGGACTGGCGCTGACGGTGGCGGGCTGCGTGTTCCTGACCCTGTTCTACTGGCTGGTGCCGCAGCGCGAGCGGCAGGACGCCTCGCTGCAGGAAGCCGTCGCGATCAAGGATTATTCGGCCGAGGCAAGGGTGACCCAGGATTCGACCGTTGCCGACAAGCCTCTGGCCAATCTCTTGAAAGTCTCGGCGGGCGAAGCGGTGATCACCTCGATCCTGCGCGGCGCCGGGTTGCGCATCGCTCCCTTGCCCGATGCCGTGCTGAAGGTCGGCGATATCTTGCTGATCGAAGGCAGTCCGGAAGCGCTGGAC
>NZ_JBATWT010000017.1:0-183928 GCF_049672845.1 Moheibacter sp. | reverse complement strand
GGATGGAGGATTACAATCATAATCACCCACATTCAAGTTTAGCTGATTGTTCACCTATCGAATTTAAATTAAAAAGAAGTGCGTAATTTGTTTAGTTTTGAATTGTCGGAAAAACGGGGGACTTACAGGACGGTCACGGTTTTTTTGTTGAAACAGAATACAAAATACAGTTTGTAATTAATAAGCAAGGAATTATCTCGCAAGTTTATTGGTGGAATATTGACTAATAATATTATATTTATCTTATAAATTAATCATTATGGAACCCTATTATGAATTTTTTTTTATGATTCTTACTTTATTAATTGCAATTATTATTATTTATTTCTTATTGAAAATAAATATACTTATAGATCTTTCCATTAAGTATTTGAAAAAAAAGATGATAGAATTAGAAAAAAATGGTAAATCATAAATATTATATAATCTTAAACAGCACTCATCGGAGTGCTGTTTTTTGTTTTAAACTTTGAGATTTGGAAATGAAAACTTTATTGATAGCTCTCTTTTTCTTTAGTGCGTTTCTTTCTGCACAAAATGACAGTATTTTAGGGAATGTTAAATCGGTACGAGAAAGAATAATCTTTATGGATTCCATTCAAAAGAAGGAGTTATTGGAATTAGGAGAAGAGTACGGTCATTTTGGATTTTCTAAGCCAGAATTGGAACTTTCTCAAATGAGGATAGTTTGGTATAACACTGCTTCGCCTGGTTACGCGAATTATATAAGAAATTTTAACGAAGAAGGACAATTGATAAGTGAGGAATGGTTCGACATGAGAGATTCGATTATGTATGGTTTTAAATATGAATATGATAAAATGGGAAATTTGATTCAAAGCTTGGAATCATACAGAGGAAAGGAATATTCTACAATAAATAATTATAAATATATTTTTGATGGATTATTACGGACTAAGGTTAGAGTTTATAAGGATTCTCCGGAATATTACTTTTACAGTATTTATTATTATGATGAAAATAAAAACCTGATTCAAATCCGAAATTTTGATGAATATGGAGAACAAATGGGAGCTAAATATGAATACGATGAACAAGGAAGAATTTCAAAACAGTACAAACACCCAAATTATATATATGTGAAAGAAGGAAAATCTTGGGTCACAAAAATAGACAATTCAGACATAGATTATTTGGAAAAAATTAATATTTATGATGAATTTTCAAATTTAGTTCAAGAAAAATTATTTGGTCGGGTTGAAGATTATTCTAATGAATACAAACAAACCGGAACGATGATTTATTCTTACAATGATAAGGGACAAATGATAAAAAGCTGCTTACAATCGAATAGTATTTCAATGCCACAACCGTTATGTAAATTATATAGGTATGATGAAAATAAATTATTGAAAGAAAAAGATGAGCCGGAAGAAAAAGCATTATACGAATATATTGATGGCTATATTTCAGAAATCAAATACGAGAGAAAAATTTTTGACAAATGGAAAAAAAGCAAAGTAAATTTTCAATATGAATTTGACTCACAAAAAAACTGGACAAAACAAACCAAAATTGTAAATGGAGTTCCTTTGTATGTAAGGATGAGGGAAATTGAGTATTTCTAATTCTTTCTTCCCAACTCAATTCGTTTCAAATACGCCTGAATCGTATTTTCCATTCCCATGTAAATCGCTTCTGAAATCAAAGCATGCCCAATGGAAACTTCTGCGATTTCAGGGATTTGTTCAATGAAATATTGCAGATTATCCAAACTCAAATCGTGTCCGGCGTTTAACACCAAATCATTTTTCAAAGCGGCATCGGCCGTTTCACGATAAGGTTTTATGCCGTTTAAATTTCCTTTGGCATATTCCACCGCAAAACTTTCGGTGTAAAGTTCAATGCGGTCTGCTCCGGTTTTGGCCGCAGCTTCTACCAAATCAGGATTCGGATCGAGAAATATCGAAGTTCGGATGCCGCTCCTTTTGAATTCCGAAATGATTTCTGTCAAATAAGCTTGATGTTTAACCGTGTCCCAACCGGCATTGGATGTAATCGCATCCTCAGCATCAGGAACCAACGTAACCTGTTCCGGTTTCACTTCCAGAACGAGTTTCATAAAGCTGTCCACAGGCTTTCCTTCAATGTTAAATTCTGTGGTAACTACCGGTTTTAAATCGTAAACATCTTGGTACCGAATGTGTCGCTCATCAGGTCGTGGATGAACCGTGATGCCTTCAGCACCAAATTCTTGTGCTTTTATCGCAGCTTCCACCACATTGGGCGTATTTCCGCCACGGGCATTGCGCAGGGTGGCGATTTTATTGATGTTTACGCTAAGCTTTGTCATTGTGTTTAATTACAAATGGTTGTGAAATGACCAGATCAAATTCCTTGCTGGCACTGATCAAATGGTCAAAAATATCGGACTGAATTCGCTCATAAGTCAAAAAATCAGACGAAGTCGTAAAACAGTAAATCTCCAGCGGCATTCCTTCCAAGGTTTGTTCTTTTTGTCGGACGACCAATTTATCAGATTTAGAAATATCGGGGCGACTCATCAGGTAATTTTCGGCATAAATCCGGAAAACGCCTATGTTGGTTAGCTGACGTCCGTTGATGATATAATCTTTATGGGTAACCGATTGGTTGCTTTCTTTGATTTCGTCTTCTTTCAATTTTATATACGAACTGATCAGGTCGATTTTACGAAAACGACTCAATAATTCTTCATCACAGAATTTAAACGAATTCACATTGAAGACAATCGGTCTTTTGATTCTTCGCGTGTCCGATTCCACCATCGTAGTGTGATTGGTCACTTCAGAAGCAATCAGGTCATAGGTCGGTACGGTTGAAATGGTTTTGTTGAAATTCTCGATTTTGGTGATTGCTAAATTAATTTCTTTTACCACACCTTCGATCTGATATTTGGAAACCGAAATCCAGTCGCCTACTTTAATGGTTTTGGAAGTCGAAATCTGTAATCCCGAAACAAATCCAAGTATGGAATCCCTAAAAATCAATAAAACCACCGCAGTCAAGGCTCCCAAAACGGTCAAAATCTGCGTCGCTTCGGTATCGATCAGAGTTGCTACGAAATAAATGATTCCAAAGAATGAAGCAAATATTTTAATCATCTGTCCGAAAGTCCTTACACCCACTGTCGTATGGTTTTCTCTTTCGTCATTGATGTCGATGATGGCATCAATTACCCGATAAATCAGCCTTAAAATCAATAAGATATAAAGCAGATCGATGAATTTGTCCATAAATTTATCGATCCCGTGATAACGCTGAAAAACATAAGGATTGATGTCTTCCAGTATATTAATCGTAACAAAATGAATAAGCGTTCTGAAAACTTTGTGACGGTAAAATTTCTGCACCCAATTGATTTTCAGATTTTTGGCTATAAGGCCGAATAGTCCTCCGAAAATTTTCTGAAGTATAAAATCCAACAACAATAGCGCGGCAATCCACGTAAAAACCTCAATAAAAGGAAGAAACGCTTTGTTCATCGTATCTCCAAACCATTCTTTTATCTGTTTTCTAACCATTTTGGCCAGATCAGCAATGTATTTATTAGAGTATAATTTGGTGGAGGTTTCAAACACTTTCTTGCGATTTTCGTGCAAAGTTAATCCAACTAAAATTCTTACCGAAAATATAAAGCGAAAAGATTGTAATTTTACCCTGTGGAAGACTTGATTATCAAAATTTTGTTTGCCGGTGCGATGCTGCTTGGGGTGGCAGGTTCTATCCTGCCGGTTTTGCCGGGTGCGCCCCTTGCTTTTGGCTCGCTTTTATTGGCCAGAATTTTTAATTTCTCCGAATTAAGTTGGTGGGTAATCGGGCTTTTTGGAGTTCTGACTATCATCGGAATAATTCTCGATTATACGGTGCCGATTGCTACCACCAAAAAAATGGGCGGCAGTAAATACGGAATTTGGGGTTTGATAATTGGTTTTATCATCGGTCTTTTATTTTCACCTTTCGGATTTATAAGCATCCTCATTGCACCTTTTTTGGGCGCCTTGATAGGCGAATTAATTTACGATCGTCATAACCATAAACGAGCTGTCAAAGCGGCCACTGGTTCCTTAGTGGGTTGTTTTCTTACGAGCGGATACGGGATTTTGCTTTGTTTGTCTATGCTCGCAGTTTTTGTGACAAGAGATATCTGGTCATGAAAATTTCTATCGAATGATCAATTTTTTTCTTGCATGTTTTCTGAAAAAAAATGACATTTGGGAATTGAAACCCATTGAAAGACAATCATTCTACTGCTTCTCAGGATCTTCTGTTTGAAGGACTGATTGAAGGCTTGCTTACGCAAGAAGTTGGACATCAAACCCATTTTTTCTCAGAGAATTTGGTTAAAGGATTACGCGAGCAATTATGGCGACATTATAAAGCAGGTGAAATGCATGCGGCCGGAATCGGGAATAAATTTGTCCATCAAAAAAATGCTGATGTACGCGGGGATCTGATCAAATGGATTGAAAACGATTCCGAAGTTGAGGTTGAAAAACTTTTTTTGGAAGTTTTGAAAGCATTCGTGGATTATCTTAACCGCACCTGTTATACGGGAATCAATGATTTCGAATTCCATTATGCCATATATGACGTGGGTAGTTTTTATCAGCCGCACATCGACCAATTCAAAAGTGATTCAGGTAGAAAATATTCTTTTGTCCTTTATCTGAATGAAGATTGGAAGGAAGAGGATGGTGGTTTGTTTGTGGCGTATTTGGACGAAATGAAAATCGAAATCATTCCGGAAGGCGGAACTGTTTGTTTTTTTGCCTCGGATCAAATCAGACATGAAGTGAAATTGGCACATCGTAAACGAATGAGTATTGCGGGTTGGCTTAAAAAAGTGTAGGCGAGTGGATTCCCTTTTCCAATTCCAGAAGAAATTTTTTCCTTCGAATTCCACCTGCATAACCGGTTAAACTGCCGTCTTTTCCAATCACACGGTGACAGGGAATCAAGATGGAAATTGGGTTTTTGCCATTGGCCGAAGCCGCCGCTCGAATGACTTTTTCGTCGCCTAAGTTTCGAGCTAAATCCAAGTACGAAATCGTTTTTCCATACGGAATTTTTTGAAGTTCATTCCAAACAATTTTTTGAAATTCAGTTCCTTTGGGATTTAATTTTACATCAAAATTCCATTCACCTTTTTTGAAATAATCATCAAGTTGAGCAATTAATTTTATGGCAACTTCCGGCTGAAATTCAGTTGTAAAAGGCTCTTCATCATAAAACAATACGGAATGAATCTCGGATTCATTTCCTTTGATTTCCAGCCATCCGATTTCTGTGAGATATTTTGAAGTAAAATTCATCAATTCAAATATTTGTCATATATTTGCACCGAATTTAAGGAGAAAAACCAATGAAAGAGAGCCGTTAGCTCTCTTTTTTATTCAGATGAATCAAGATTTAGTAAAACAATTGATTGACGAAGCGGTTGCGGAAAACCCTTCCCTTTTTTTGGTAGATTGGAAAATATCGCCCGATAATTCCATTGAAATATTGGTGGACGGGGATGAAGGTCTTTCCATTGACGAAATAGTACGCATCAGCCGGCACGTAGAACATAATTTAGACCGGGAAGAAAATGACTTCTCATTAAATGTTTCATCGGCAGGTGTAGGAAATCCACTGGTGCTTCCACGTCAGTTTAAAAAGAACATCGGCAGGACTTTAAAAGTTACAAAGACCGATGGAAGTAAGGAAACAGAAGGAGAATTGGTTTCGGCCGATGAAGAATCCATCGTCCTGAAATGGTCGGTACGTGAAAATAAACCGGTCGGAAAAGGAAAACATACGGTGGATAAGCAGGAAAGTATAGCATATACAGACATTAAAAAAGCAATAGTAAAAATCACTTTTTAAAAAAATAGCAAAATGGACAATATTGCATTGATCGAATCATTTGGTGATTTCAAAGATGAAAAGAATATAGACCGAATCACGCTAATGGCGATTTTGGAAGAATCACTGCAAAGTGTGTTGAGAAAAAAATATGGCTCAGATGATAATTTTGACATCATCGTTAACCCCGACAAGGGAGACCTGGAAATCTGGCACAATCGGATTGTGGTGGAAGATGGAATGGTGGAAGATGACAGTGCTGAAATCGAATTGTCGGCTGCAAGAAAAATTGAGCCGGACTTTGAGGTAGGTGAAGAAGTGTCTGAATCGGTTGCATTGAAAGATTTGGGGAGAAGAGCCATTTTGGCGCTTCGTCAAAATCTCGTGGCAAAAGTAATGGAGCATGACAATGCCAACCTTTACGAACGATTCAAAGATATGGAAGGAGAAATCGTTTCGGGAGAAGTTCACCACATTCGTCAGAAACACATCATCGTGATGGATGACGATCAAAACGAAATGATTTTGCCCAGAGAGAACCAGATTCCTTCCGATTTCTTCAGAAAAGGAGAATCTGTGCGTGCCGTTGTGGACGAAGTAAAATTGAAAGGAATCAAGCCTCAGATTATTTTGTCGAGAACTTCGCCTAAATTTTTGGAGAAATTATTCGAAACCGAAATCCCTGAAATCTTTGATGGGATCATTACTATAAAAGGAGTGGTTCGTATTCCGGGAGAAAAAGCAAAAGTTGCGGTTGAATCCTATGATGACCGAATCGATCCAGTAGGAGCATGTGTTGGGATGAAAGGTTCCAGAATTCACACCATCGTTCGTGAACTGAAAAATGAAAACATAGACGTAATTAATTATACCAACAATTTACAACTATTTGTAGCCAGAGCCTTGAGCCCTGCACGCATCTCTAGAATGGACATTGATGAAGCGGAAGGGAAAGTTACGGTTTATGTAAAACCTGAAGAAGTTTCAAAGGCAATTGGTAAAAACGGACACAATGTACGTTTGGCCGGAAAACTTTTGGGAATGGAAATTGATGTGTTCAGAGACATTCCCCAGGATGAAGATGTTGAGTTGGCTGAATTTGCAGATGAAATCGACTCTTGGGTAATCGAAGCTTTCCAAAGCATAGGTTTGGATACGGCAAGAAGCATTTTGGAACAAGATGTAAATGATTTGATTTCCAGAACTGATTTGGAGGAAGAAACCATCCATGAAGTCATCCGTATTTTGCGTGAAGAACTGGAAGATTAAGGCTAAATAACAAAATAAAACGTACTAAATTTAGAATTAGTACATTTGCAAACTGAAAAATCCAAATTAATATATGTCGGAAACGATAAGATTAAATAAAGTATTAAAAGAACTTAACATCTCAATTGACCGGGCGGTTGATTTTTTGAGCGAAAAAGGCATTCAGGTTGAACGTACACCCAATACGAAAATCGACCAGAACACCTATTCGATCCTTATTCAGGAGTTCCAGTCAGATGCCGAACAAAAAGCAGCATCTGAAGAGGTAGTTATTAATAAAATACCTGAGCGTAAACCTGATCCGAAAATTGAAGAGCCCGAGCCAAAAGTTGAAGTGCCGGCAGAGAAAATCATAACTGCCAAAGTTGAACTGGAAGGACCGAAAACAATTGGGAAAATTGATTTGGATAAACTAAATGCTCCTAAACCTAAGCCTGCAGAGCCTGAAAAACCTGTGGTTCAGGAAGAGAAGCAACCCGTAAAAGAAGAGCCAAAACCTGAAGTCAAAGAAGAGGTGAAACCAGAGCCCGTGGTAGAGAAAGTAATTGAAAAAGTGGAAGAGCCGGTTAAACCCGCAGCACCTGCAACGGAACCTGTGGTTGAAAAACCTGAAGCCGAATCCGAGGAGCCTAAAAAAATCGAAACTAAATACCAGAAATTGGAAGGGCCCAACTTCACCGGTAAGAAGCTCGATTTGTCGGAATTTGAAAAAGACAAAAAACTAGCCGAGGACAGAAAGGAGAAGCAAAAACAGGAGAAGGAAAATAAAAAGAAGAGAAAGAGAATCCGTAAAGATGTGAAGTTGGATGATGTAAAACCTTCAGATAATTCCGGCAACAATAATAATAACAACCGTCCACACAAACAAGGTTCTCAAAATCGTCAGCCAAGAAGACCCCAGGCCGAACTCACTGACGAAGAAGTTTCAAAACAAATCAAAGAAACGCTTGAAAAACTTACAAATAAAGGAGTAAAGTCCAAAGCGTCAAAACATAGAAGAGACAAAAGAAAAGAACGCCGCGAAATGGAAGCCATGGAAATGGAAGCCATGGAAAAAGACAAAACACTTCATGTTACCGAATTTGTAACGGTAAATGAACTGGCAAGTCTTATGGACGTTGCGGTAACAGAAGTAATTTCTGCTTGTATGTCACTTGGAATTATGGTGACAATGAATCAAAGACTGGAAGCAGATACGATTCAATTAGTAGCAGATGACTTTGGGTATGATATCGAATTCAGCAATGTTGAAGAAGACCTTGAAGTAGAGGATGAAACTGAAGACGCACCAGAAGATTTGATACCCCGCGCACCGATTGTAACAGTTATGGGTCACGTTGACCACGGTAAAACTTCTTTGCTTGACTACATACGTAAAGCAAATGTAATCGCAGGTGAGTCCGGAGGAATTACACAGCACATAGGTGCTTACAATGTAAAACTTGAAAACGGACAAAAAATCGCTTTCTTAGATACACCAGGTCACGAAGCCTTTACTGCGATGCGTGCACGTGGTGCTCAGGTGACCGATATCGCCATAATTGTGATTGCAGCAGATGACCAAGTGATGCCACAAACACGCGAGGCAATTAGCCATGCGCAGGCAGCAGAAGTTCCGATTATATTTGCCATCAATAAAATTGATAAACCAACGGCAAATCCCGATAAGGTAAAAGAGCAATTGGCCAATATGAATTTATTGGTAGAAGACTGGGGAGGATCTATTCAGTCACAGGATATTTCAGCGAAACAGGGATTAAACGTAGAAGAGTTACTGGAAAAAGTTTTACTTGAAGCGGAAATTCTGGATTTAAAAGCCAATCCGAAACGACTTGCTACCGGAACAGTTGTAGAAGCTTCTTTGGACAAAGGAAGAGGATATGTTTCGACTATTTTGGTTCAGAACGGAACACTTCGCGTAGGTGATTACCTTGTAGCAGGAAGTAATCACGGTAAAGTTCGCGCCATGCTTGATGAAAGAGGTAAGCCGGTAAAAGAAGCAGGCCCATCTACACCGGTAACAATCCTTGGATTGGACGGAGCGCCGACCGCAGGTGATAAATTCAGGGTGTTTGAAGATGAGAGAGATGCGAAACAAGTAGCGACCAAGCGTGAACAGTTGCAGAGAGAGCAAACGATCAGAACTCAAAAACATATCACACTGGATGAAATCGGACGCCGAATTGCATTGGGAGATTTCAAGGAATTGAACATTATATTGAAAGGGGACGTGGATGGTTCTGTAGAAGCATTGACCGATTCACTTCAGAAATTATCTACAGAAGAAATTCACATCAACATACTTCACAAAGGTGTTGGACAGATTACCGAATCTGATGTCTTATTGGCAAGCGCCTCTGATGCAATTGTAATTGGATTTAATGTACGTCCGGGTGTTTCTGCAAAGGAGATTGCCGACAGGGAAGAAATCGAAATCCGAAATTATTCCATTATATATGATGCCATTAATGATGTAAAAGAAGCAATGGAAGGAATGTTATCTCCTGAATTGAAAGAACAGGTTACAGGTAACATTGAGATTCGAGAAACTTTCAAAGTTTCCAAAGTGGGAACAATTGCAGGTTGTATGGTGCTGGATGGGAAAGTTACAAGAAACTCAAACATCAGGCTGATTCGGGACGGAGTTGTAATTCACGACGGCGAGTTGGCGAGTCTGAAACGTTTCAAAGACGATGTGAAAGAAGTGACAAAAGGATATGAATGTGGTTTGAACATCAAAAATTACAACGATATTCAGGTCGGGGATATAATTGAAGCTTATGAAACAGTGGAGGTTAAGAAGAAATTAAAATAAGATTTATAAACAATTTGATAACTAAAGAAGTCGCTCCAAATTTGGAGCGACTTCTTTGTTAAATATCGTTACAGTAAATCATTTCAAGGGAATTATTCTCATGTTAAAGTTTAAATAAATTTGGATTTCTTAATAAAATGTTACAATTTTGCCACGATAATGTTATAAAAAATTAAGTATGAGGACAAAATTTGCATTTTTAAGTGCACTTTTCCTGCTCTTTGTAGGGCAGGTAGTTTTTGCTCAGGTTACGGGTACAGTACAGGATACCGATGGGTTTCCTATCGCTGATGCTGATGTAATTGTGAGAGGAGGAGATGCTTCAGCGATCACAGATGAAAACGGAACGTTTTCTGTTGATGCGCAGATCAATGACGTATTGGTGATTACTGATCCATTGTCAGGAGTATCCATGGATTTCAAAATTGTGAAAACCAATATGGGTGTTTTGCGATTGGCGGGAGTAGAGTTAGAGGTTGTAACGATTACACGATCTATCTTTGATCCGGCTTCTGTATCTAATGCCGGTATTACGAGAATTGACTCAACGGTTTTAGACACACAAACTCCATCTTTATCAGTTGACCAAATGTTGGCAGGTAAGATTTCAGGTCTGAACTCTGTTGGACAACAGGGTGGATCACCAGGTAGTGTGGCAAACGTAGTGATACGTGGGGCTATTGGCTTGAATGGAGGTGTAAAAAGTCCATTGTATATTGTCAATGGAGCTTATGTGAATGAAGATGACGTGAACTCAATTAACCCTAACGACATTGAGTCTATTAGCGTTCTTAAAGAAGCGTCTCAGTTAGCTGTATATGGTTCGCGAGGAGCTAATGGTGTTGTGGTAATTAAGACAAAACAAGCCAAAAGAGGTCAGTCTATTGTTAACTACAAAACGAGCATGGGTTACTCTGAGTTGATGCCATTGAATAATATAAAAGTGATGGGTTCCAGACAATTGTTGGAATTCCAAAATGAGTTATTTAATGTAGCGGGTGATTTGGGAGTTGGTATCGCAAGAACCCCTGAAGAAATTGAGGAATTAAGTAGAATCAATACTGATTGGGAAGATGTTTATACCAAAGGAGGTTTTATGATGTCTCACTATTTGAATATTGCAAATGCAAGTGATAAAGCGAGTACAAATTTCTCTGTTGGATATGACAAAAACACTGGTAACATTATTTATTACAAAGGATTTGAAAGAATTACTTCTTCATTTAATAATATAGTTCAGGTAAATGACAGATTCAGCTATGGATTGAACGCTTCTGGAAGTTATACGGAAAGAGATAACCCAAGAGACCGTTTTAATGGTCAGAATGCTTTCTTCAACATTTTGAGAAATACTCCTTATTCTACAGTTTACCAAATGGATGCTGATGGAAATGTAGTATTGGATCAATATGGAGACCCTGTATTTAACCAGGCAGTAAGCGCTAACTCTTACAACGCTTTGGACGAAATGAAATATACTTACAGAAGTCAGCGTAACTTCCGTTTGTTCGGATCAGGGTATTTAGCATTGGAGGTTTTCAAAAACGTTACTGCAAGAACTACTTTTGGTGCTACGTATGACCGTCTTCAGATTGAAAGCTTTGGTCAACCTAGATCTTACCTTTCTGTACAATTGGGTTATAACGGATATAAAACTGATAGCAGTGCAGACCGTTTAGACTACAACTGGAGAAATGAGGTTACTTATGCAAACAACTGGGGAAGACATAACTTGAGTGTAACTGCAGCGAGTGAGTATATTAACGAAAGCAATTATTATAATGCAATTGATTCTCGTGGATATCCAAACAATATTCAGAATGTACAAATTCTAGGTACAGTAGTTCCAGGTAATACTTATACTAACAGATGGATGATCACTCGTTTCGGTTATCTGGGAACTGTTAACTATAACTTTGGAAACAAATATTTCGTAGATGGTTATATTCGTAGAGACGGAACTTCATTGGCAGGTTTCGATAATCAGTACGGAACTTTCTGGGGTGCGTCATTAGGATGGGATGTTGCTAAAGAATCTTTCTTTGAATCTCAAAGATGGTTAAACAACTTGATCATCAGAGCTTCTTATGGTGAAGTAGGTGATGACAGTGCTTTGGATGTATATTCAAACTTGACTTCGATTGCGCAAACCACGCATACAGGTTCAGGAAACCCAATTGCTTATCCTAGTGGGATTGCAAATAATGAGGTTACTTGGGAAACCAACTCAAAACTTAACTTAGGTTTTGACTTTGGTATGTTCAACAGAAGGTTAACCGGTAACTTCGCTTATTTCAAAGACAACCGTAAAGATTTCTTATTTGACCAGTCATTAGCTTCAGAAGCTGGAGGATACACAGTAAGTGTCAACGCAGGTGAATTGGAAACAAGAGGATATGAAGTTGAGTTGAACTATGATATCTTGAGAAGCAATGATGGTTTAAACCTTAGCGTATACGGTAACTTCACAAACATTAACTATGAAGTAAAAGAACTTAACGACGGATTGACTCAAATCTTTCCAGCCAATACGTTCGAAGCAATGGTGCATGAAGTCGGACATGATCCGTTTACTTTCTTCATGGTAAGATATGCAGGTGTAAATCCTGACAATGGTAACGCTCAATACTTTGATATTGACGGAAACATTACTGAAGAGTACCATCCAACTGACGCTGTAACTTTGGACGGAAAATCTCCATTCCCTAACTATTATGGTGGATTTGGTCTTGCTGCAGAGTACAAAGGATTTAACCTGAGAGCTGATTTCAACTATCAGGGAGGTAACTATATCTACAATAACACTTACTTCTTTGGAATGAACTTGGAGCCAAGTAACGACGGTTACAACTATTTCCAAGGAGCAGAAAATTACTGGCAAAATCCTGGAGACACTGGTGTTTTCCAAAAGCCAAGTGTAAACGGATTTGAATATACTGACCAGTTTTTGGAAAAAGGTGATTATATCTTATTCAGAACATTGGAACTTGGATATACATTTGACAATGATATGTTCAGAAATCTTCCAATTAAAGGTATGAGAATTTACGGTCAGATTCAAAATCTTGCATTGTGGACTAAATTCCATGGTAATCCAATTGTAGGTACAGGGGCAAGTGAATCAAGTAACGTAACTTCTGAAGGGTATGTTTCTGGTGCATTCAGTTTATATACTTATCCATTGTCCAGAGCTTATACATTTGGAATTAATCTAACGTTTTAATTGAAAAAATGATGAAAAAATATTTTAAATATATCGTACTATCTTCAGCAGCTTTCTTTATGAGTTGTGAAGATGAAGATATCCAACTATCATCTCCGGGAGATGCGGTTTATGAAGTATATTATTCTTCTTTGCCGGAATTAGAAGCTGCCGTAAATGGAACTTATAACGCTTTTTTTGGAGCCGGATTGTATTCGTCAGAAGCTGGTGTAATAAAAATTGGTGATGTATTATCAGACAACGTTATACAAAACCCAGGGGGGAGAGGTACTATGACTTCTGGTCATAACTGGACCTACAATGCAGGGACAGGAGCGCCTTCAAGTATTTATGGTACAGGTTATCATATGGTGTCAAGAGCAAATGCTATTTTGGACAATGCTTATAAATTGGATGATAATTTGATTTCTGAAGCAGACAAAACTAAAAAGTACCAGTTGTTGGCTGAGGCAAGAGCATTGAGAGCTATTGCACATTTTGAAATTGCAAGAGCTTATATCAAAATCCCTACACAGTCTGCAGATGCAAACTCTTTTGTAGGTATTGCTTATCCTGAAACATTCGACCCACATGCAACTCCTGGAAGACTAGCTACTGTTGCTGATGTTTATAACAAAATCGCTCAGGATTTAGAAGATGCTTACGTTGATCTTCCGAATACATCTCCAAATCTTTTCAGATTGAACAAATCCTCTTTAGCAGGAATTATGTCAAGAGTTTATTTGTATATGGGTCGCTATGACAAAGTTATGACCTATGCTTCAACAGTTGTTGGTACAGTCAACCCTTGTCCAAGTGCAGATCTTTTGGGATTGTGGCGTTCACAAAACAGCAATGGTGTATTGTTCCAGACTTTGGTTGATAGTTCAGATCCTGCGATCGGAATAAACTATAGCCAGGGAACTGGTGGTAATACCGTTTCTGAATACAATGTTGACAAAGCATTCTACGACACATTCCTTGCTACTGAATCAGCTAGGAGAGATGCTTCTATTCAGCTTGTCACTCCTCAGAATTCCAATCCTATGTACGTAGTAAGAAAATATGTTCAAAGTGCTTTAGGGGCAATCAATCTTCACTACGGTAGATACCTGAGAGTGGAAGAAGTTATCCTTAACCTTGCTGAAGCTCAGTATTTGGCAGGTCAGCAGGGAAATGCTTTGACTACATTGAACATTTTGAGAGATGCACGTTATACATCTTATGCAGGTGGTGAATCAGGAGACGCTTTATTTGAAGCTATCATCAACGAAAGAAGAAAAGAATTGGCTTTTGAAGGTGACAGATTCTTCACGTTGAAAAGATTAATGGGAGTACCTGGTATTCCTTCTCACTATGCGCAAGGAATTGTTCGTTCTGGAAACGGGCATTTTGCAGATGGAACAGGAAATCCTTCTATTACTCAAACATTAGCGCCTGACGCAAGAGAATGGCAATGGCCTCTAACTCAATCAGTCTTCATTCGTAACCCGAATATGACTCAGACGCCAGGTTATGAATAAATAACATTAGATTATAATTTAAACCCACTCAATTGAGTGGGTTTTTTTTATTAGAAAAAATTTCGATTAACTTTGTCGGGTTGATTTTACTTTCATGAGATACCTGCTAGGCGTTTTGCTTCTGTTCTTCTTTCTTCAGAAAACACAGGCCCAGATTGACCCAAATAATCCTGAAGCAATTCAGGATTCCTTACAGGAATTTGGTAAACGAGAAGTAGCAAATGACAGCCTTAAAGTGCATACCCCGGTAATCTCAGATTATAAATACTGGCGCCAGGGTGATATTTCACCCACAGTAGTTGATACAGCACTTACTGTAGAGAGTTTTTATCGCCAGAATTTCACACATAAAGACGTTTTTGCTAAGATGTATTTTCCCAATTTCGGTCAAACTTTCAATCCATTGGAATATGAAGAAAGCCGAAACAGAATTCATCTTTTACCAACCGGAAAATCCTTTAATTACCTTTTTCCTGAAGATGTCCGGTATTATGATGTAAAAACACCAACAACTGAATTTCTTTTTGAAAATGGATTAAGAGAAGGACAGTATCTTTCGACAACATTTACTCACAATTTAACGCCACAACTGAATTATTCAGTCCGTTACCGCGGCCTTCGCTCAATGGGAAGATATCAAAATAACCTGGCGGCCAACAACGCTTTCATAGCAACCATCAGTTATAAATCCAAAAATGAAAGATTTAAATTATGGACACATTTTGCTTCGCAGAATCTGGACAATGAAGAAAACGGCGGAATTCAACATTTGGAAGAATTTGTGTTGGACGATAGTTTGCGTACGACCAACCGCCAAAATATTGCCGTGAATTTAGAATCGGCAGATACCCAATATGATTCCCGTAGGTTTCATCTGGGGGCAAGTTATGGATTGTTTGGGAAAGCAAAATCAGATTCAACAAATTTAGGAGCTCCTATTTTGATCAAAAATATTTTCACTTATGAAAAACAAAAATATTTTTATGAAGAAACCGCGGTAGAAGATTATTATGAAAGTCCGGTTTTTTCAGGTTTAGAACGGCGGAACCGTAAAAATTTCGAAACCCTTCAGAATACTTCAACTGTTGAATTTAAATGGGGTGAACGTCTTTTACTCGAAGCTGGTGTTAGGATTGAAAACCTAAAACTTTATTCCTCACATCCACTTTCATCAGGTTTAATCAACGTTCCGCGTGAAATCAAAGATAATTTGCTGGGTGGAGTAGCGAAACTCTATTTTGACTGGAATGAGAGAGTTAAACTGATTGCCGATGCAGAATTTAAATCGGGGGAAATTTTTAAAAGTCAGTACCATGTCAGCGGAGAGTTGGATATTCAGCCCATAGAAGGTTATCATATCGTAGGTGGAATATTGGCAGAATCGGCTTTCCCGTCACTTAATTTGTTCTACAACCAAAGTTTTTATAAAGATTTTAATTATTACAATTATAGTTTTGACAATATCAATACCCAGAAATTGTTTGGGAAATTAAATCTGGAAAAATTAAAGACCGACGTGGAAGCAAGTCTTTACAATGTTGAAAATTATGTTTATGTAGGAACAGATTTTCGCCCCCGTCAATTAGACGGAAATATTTCGCTATTTCAAATAAAAGCCAATAACTTAATTAGTTATCGAAAATTTCACCTGAGAACGACAGCTCAATATCAGAAAGTAACCCAAAACGAAGGCTTTTTGCCGTTGCCTGATGTGATTGCCCGTGCTTCGATTTATTGGCAAAGCAAAATGTTCAACGACCGCGCCGAAGTTCAGATTGGTTTCAATGCCAATTATTTTAGCGAATTTGAATCCAGAGAATTCTTTCCGGTCATCAATGAATTTATGCTCCAAAGAACGCATCCCGATTATGGAATTCAAAAGATTGGTGGAAATCCCATGCTTGATTTTTTCCTGAACATCAAGGTGGACCGAATGAGAATTTATCTCAGAGCCGACCATTTCAACACATTTTGGGGAGAAAACAATTATTACAGCGTACCTTATACGCCCTTTCGCGATTTTAAAATCCAGTTTGGTGTGAAGTGGTATTTGTTTACTTAAGAATTTTCAACGTTGAGAATTCATAAACTCAAACTCAGTCAAAATTTTCAAACGAATAATGACCGATGATGTCAAACGCAAATAAAATATCTTCCACAACTTGTCCTCCTCCGATGTTGTGAACGATTTTATATCGCTTATTGTCCTTTGATTTCCTATCGACAACTATCCCTATGTGCGTCATTCCATTTCCCAAACGCCAGCAAACGATATCGCCGGGCAGATAATCTTCAGGGTTTTCAGTTATGGTCTTTTCAACTCCAAATCTGGCGAAATAGACCATCAGATTAGGAACACGACGATGATCAATATTGGTATCGGGTTTGGAAAGCCCCCAAATTTTCGGATAATCTGAAAAATGGATTTTCATATCTTCATGGACTTCTTTTTGCAAATCAATCCCCAACTTTCTGTAAGTCCGGATGACTACATCCGTGCAAACGCCCTTTCCGGCCGGGACATCCCCATTCGGATAATCAATTTTAAAATAAGTCGGATCGTAAACTATGCGGGGATTAACAATGGAAAGCGCTGCATCAGAAATTCTTTTTTGTTTTTTAGTTAAATCCGACATTGAAATTGCCTGCTCAATTTCTTGCTCTGAAGAAATTTGAACTTGAAGATTATTTTCCTTTTTACAAGAAATAGAAATTAGAAAAAATGAAATTGTAATCAGAAAAGATTTCATACTCCTTTCAAGTTATTTAGAATTTTCTTTTCCCCACTCTGATTCCAGTAAATTCAAAAAATCATCATATTGGGATCCTTTTTGAGCATGCTTTCTGGCCTCTGCCAACCAGAATTGAAATTTGGGTTCATTTTTTTCTAGATAATAAGCCTGCGCCATGTTTACACCCATTTCAGCAACTGCTGTTGTGTTTTTACATCCATTTAATGCCTGATTATAGGTGTCTTCTGCTTTTTCAAGTTTACCCGAATGTCGATAAGAATAGAGTAATTCACGGTATAAAAAGCAGTCGGAAGGTGATTTTTGAATGGCAGAATTGAGGAAAGGAATGGCTTTGTCAAATTCTTGCATGGCATTATAAGCATAAGCAATTTCAAAACTCAGTCCCTGCAGTCCGGCATCCATTGAATTAGCTTGAAGCAAAGGAGAAATTGCATGATGACTCGCGCCCACATGGTTATAAAAATATCCCATTTGCAAAAGATATTTGGCCGTTTTTTCATCTTTTTTATAATGCTTTAACCAGTCCGGGACTTTGGGAAGGTTTAATTCTTTCATTCTTTGATCGGAAAGTAAGGCAACTTTTCCCCATTGAATCGGAATTCTGAGTTTTATAGAATTCTGGGTTGTATCGTTAGGATTTTGTAATTCATATTTTCCCGAAGTATTTTCTTGAAAAAATTTTCCAACTTCAAAAGTAAAACCGGCTTCAGAGTCTATGTAGATAAAGCCATAAAGATGTTTTTGATTTTTAAGCGAATCTTGTACAGGAATTGCCACCCATTTTTCCACAGCATCATAATATTCCGTGTCGGTATTTAAAGTTTGAGAAAAAATATGGGAAAACAGAATCAAAAAGCATAGAGAGAAGAAGGTTTTCATAACAGATAATTTGTTTAAAAATACTAAATAATCTGTTTAAAATAGATTATCTCAATTCTTCTAACCAATCCTCTTCAATTCGCACAATCCTTTCGGTTGTAGGGTTGATCATAATCCATTGCGTGCGGGAATCCACCACTAATTCTCCATCTTTGTAAAACTCAACTCTTCGAGGTTGTCGGATGCCTTCCGGATTTTCAGGATAAGTGCGTAGTAAAAGTTTCTCGCCCAAATAAACCTGCTTTTTGTATTGAATATGATGATCGACCAGAAACCAGACATTTTGAGCATATTTGCTTTTGTGTTTCAATAAATCCCAATGTTCGCCGGCCATCATTTCCACCCAATACACAAACTGAACGTTGTTCACATGGTTATTACTGTCGATGAATTCGGAAGTTATCAGGATTTCTTTTTCGTGAATTAGCATAAATCAAGATTCTATGGCATTTTCAAATTGCCCGACTTCATCTAAAATTTCATACAATTCATTCAAGTCATCGGAAGTCACCAATCGCTGACGATAAGGTTTAAAATGTGGAATTCCTTTGAAATAATTGGTATAATGCATTCTTGTTTCCAGAATTCCGGTTCGTTCACCTTTCCATTCCACCGCCCAGGTCAGATGCTGTTTGGCGGCTTCGGCTCTTTCGGCAAGACTGGGTTCCGGTAAAATTTCACCGGTTTTCACAAAATGTTTGATTTGATTAAAAATCCAGGGATTCCCTATGGCCGCACGGCCAATCATAATTCCGTCAACGCCGTATTTGGTTTTATAATCCAATGCTTTTTGAGGCGAATCAATATCACCGTTCCCAAAAATCGGAATTTCTATATTCGGATTGGCTTTCACTTTGGCAATTTCCGTCCAGTCGGCTTCGCCTTTGTACATCTGCGAGCGCGTGCGTCCGTGAATGGATAAAGCTTTAATGCCGGTTTCCTGTAACCTTTCGGCTACTTCCTGAATGTTGATGGAATCATAATCCCAACCCAATCGGGTTTTTACGGTAACCGGTAAATCGGTGCTTTCAATCACTGCTTTGGTCAGTCGAACCATCAAATCGATGTCTTTCAAAACACCTGCTCCGGCACCTTTGCAAACTACTTTTTTGACCGGACAACCAAAATTAATATCAACTAAATCGGGCTGAACGGTTTCCACAATTTTGGCCGAAAGCGACATCGCTTCTTCGTCACCCCCAAAAATCTGAATTCCCACCGGACGTTCGTAATCAAAAATATCGAGTTTCATTCGGCTTTTGATAGCGTCTCGGATGAGTCCTTCAGAAGAAATAAATTCGGAATACATCAAATCCGCTCCGTGCATTTTGCACAAACGACGAAACGGCGGATCGCTCACATCTTCCATCGGCGCAAGCAACAAAGGGAATTCCGGTAATTCTATGTTTCCTATATTTACCAAATCAAATTTTTTGCAAAGTTACAAATTCCTATGGCGCAAGACCGTAAAAAAAATCCCTACGCCAAATACCTTCACCTGACCAGCATTGCTTTTCAGATGATGGCTATCATGTTTGTATTCATTTGGTTGGGGCAAAAGGCCGATGAAAAATGGAACACTTCTCAAACAAATTATTATACATTATTAGGAACTTTAACCGGATTGGGTGTTTCTTTGTATATAATTTTACAACAACTTAAGCGGATCAATAAATGAAGAATTTCAAAAAGGCATTTGGTTACATCATTTTCTTTCTGATTTGTATTGGCGTGCACTTTATGGTACTGCGTTTTGGTCTGAATTCCGGTACCGACTTTTCACTTGTTTACATTTTCACAGGACTTGTCTGTGCACTTACACTGCTTTTAATTGCCGAACTAAACAATTATTTTCACAAATATCTTGGGTTTTTGTTTATTGGAATAATTGCGGTAAAGCTCGTGGCTGCAAAGGTCTTTATGGACAATTCACTGGATTTGTCCAATGGCCAGATCAAATTCGGATTTATAATTTTGTATCTTATTAGTTTAGTTTTAATTACACTTTTTACGGCTAAACTTTTGCTTCATCCTGAAAAATGATAAAAAGCAGAAAAATAGGTTTCTTTATTATCAAAATAACCCTTACTTTTGCACCTCAAAATTGAGTTAAATGAGTACTCCTATGGGTAAACTGTTTTCATTCGTTCTGATATTCTTTGTTTTTTCGACGATTTTTGCGGTGGAAGCACCCGTTCAGGGCGAGCAGCCTGCAATGTCTGAGCAAGATCAGATGAAAGCCGAAATCAATGAAGTAATTCCGCATCACTTACAGGATTCGCATTTTTATAACATCCTTTCCGACAAGGAACACAAAACCTACATCGGGTTTCCACTTCCGGTTATTTTGATTGACAACGGATTGGTGATGTTTTGTTCTTCAAAATTCGGACATGGCGAAAAAGTTGTGGAAAAAAATGGTAATTTCTATAAATTATACCACAACAAAATCTACAAAACAGATGCGCAGGGGGCTATTAACTACGATGAGAAACACCATCCGAGCAACGAAAAACCATTGGATTTTTCAATCACAAAAAACGTAGCCAATATTATTCTTACAGGATTAATCATGTTGCTGATGTTTGGCGGAATGGCAAAACGATATAAAAAATCACTTGTTCCTTCGGGGTTGGGAAGGTTCTTGGAGCCTATTGTTCTGTATATAAAAGATGATATTGCAATTCCAAATATTGGTGAAAAACACTACAAAAGATTCATGAGCTTTCTTTTGACCATTTTCTTCTTTATCTGGATTTTAAATATTTTAGGTATTTCTCCTCTTGCTGCAAACGCGACAGGGAACATTACCGTGACAGCGGCCTTGGCTCTGATAACTTTTATTATCACCAATGTTTCTGGAAAAAAAACCTATTGGAGTCATATTTTCAATCCATTGGGAAGTTCAATGCCTTGGTATGCAAAAATTCCTTTGTACATTTTATTAATTCCAATTGAAATTTTAGGAATTTTCATCAAACCGTTTTCACTTATGATCCGACTATTTGCCAACATTACGGCAGGTCATATTGTAATGATGAGTTTGATCGGAATGATTTTTATTTTTAAATCTTGGTTAGGTGGAACGCTTTCATTTGGATTGTCATTTGCGATCTTCCTGATTGAATTCTTTGTAGCCTTGTTGCAGGCCTATATTTTCACCATGTTATCGGCTTTGTATTTTGGCTTTGCGGTGGAAGAACATCACGACACAGAAGAAGCACATTAATTAGAAATTGTTTAATTATTTAAATATATATTTATGGAAATTCCAAGAATTGTAGGAGCAGGTTTAGCGGTAATCGGAGCCGGAATCGGAATCGGATTGATCGGTAAAGGTGCAATGGAAGGTATTGCACGTCAGCCTGAAGCTTACGGGAAAATTCAAACAGCGATGTTGATTGCAGCAGCGTTGATTGAAGGTATCGGATTTGCTGCATTGTTTGCGGTAGCTGAAAACTAAAATTAAAACTCACTGAACAACGGTTGGTTGCAGTGAGTTTTTTAAAATTAAACAAATGTCATCCTGAGCTTGTCGAAGGGTATTTAGTAAAAGATAAATTAAATATAATGGAGAAATTATTTGGCGATTTTTCATTTGGATTGTTTTTCTGGCAGATACTTTTGTTTTTGCTGTTTTTAGGTCTTCTTAGAAAGTTTGCTTGGAAACCGATTTTAGGAGCAGTAAACGAAAGAGAGAAATCAATCGAAGATGCTTTGAATGAAGCAAAAAAAGCACGTGAAGAAATGGCGCTTTTGAAATCTGAAAACGATAAGATTTTAAAGGAAGCTAAAATAGAACGAGATGCCATACTGAAGGAGGCGAGAGAAGCTAAAGACAGCATCATTGCCCAGGCAAAAGAAACAGCTCAGTCTGCAGCAGACCGTTTGGTGGAGAATGCAAAAATTGCGATCAACAACGAAAAAGCAGCTGCTATGACCGATTTGAAAAATCAGGTTGCGCAGTTGTCAATTGACGTTGCTGAAAAGGTTCTGAAAAAAGAATTGAGCGATAAATCTGCTCAGGAAGCTTTGGCAAAAGAAATCATTAACGAAGCAAAACTGAACTAAAATGACAGGATTCCGCGCAGCAAAACGATATGCAAAAGGTTTGATGCAGTTCGCTTCTGAAACCGGAAAAGGTACTGAAATCAACCAGGAAATGATTGATTTGAAAAATTCAATTCAAAACAGTCGTGAACTGGCGCAGTTTTTAAGCTCTCCAGTTCTGGATTCCAGAAAAAAGAATGACATTGCCAGAGAATTGTTCAAAGACTTTTCCCCGGCGACTCAAAATTTTATCAATTTGGTAATTCGCCAAAGAAGAGAAGGATTGCTGAAGCAAATTGCAGATCAGTTTAATCAATTGTATGACCAATCAAACAATGTTCGTACAGCTGAAGTGATCTCCGCTTCTGAACTGAACGACGAACTGGTTCAGGAAATCCTGGCCAAAGCAAAATCCAAAATGGGAGAAGAATTTACTTATAAAATTGAAAGTAAAGTCAATCCGGATTTGATTGGAGGATTTATTTTACGTGTGGGCGACAAACAAATCGATTCTACCGTGAGAGCTAGTCTGAACAAACTGAAAAAAGAATTTGAAATAAACGATTACGTAGCCAAAATTTAATTGGCAGAATAAAAATAAAAGTTGCAAGTACATCAAACTTGAAACCTTAAACTTTAAACAAAGTAAAAATGGCAGAAATAAAACCGGCTGAAGTTTCAGCGATCTTAAAACAACAACTTTCCAATTTCGACGCAAATGTTGAAATGTCGGAAGTAGGAACAGTTCTTAGTGTTGGAGACGGTATTGCCCGTGTTTACGGATTGGACAATGCTCAAATGGGTGAGTTGGTAGAATTTGCCAACGGTTTGGAAGGAATGGTTCTGAACTTGGAGGAAGACAATGTAGGTGTCGTATTGTTAGGCCAGTCAAAAGAAATCAAAGAAGGAAATACAGTGAAACGTACCAATCGTATTACTTCTATCCGCGTGGGTGAAGGAATGTTGGGTCGTGTTGTAGACATGCTGGGTAACCCGATTGACGGAAAAGGCCCAATTGCAGGTGATTTGTACGAGATGCCTATCGAGCGTAAAGCGCCTGGCGTTATTTACCGTCAGCCTGTAAGTGAGCCATTGCAAACAGGTATCGTCGCGATTGACTCGATGATTCCAATCGGACGTGGACAGCGTGAGTTGATCATTGGTGACCGTCAGACCGGAAAAACTTCGGTTGCACTTGACGCGATCCTGAACCAAAAAGAATTTTATGACAGAGGTGAACCTGTTTATTGTATCTATGTGGCAATTGGACAAAAAGGTTCTACCGTTGCTCAGATTTTAAATACATTACAAGCTCACGGAGCAGATAAATATACAGTTGTAGTTGCGGCGAACGCTTCTGACCCGGCACCGATGCAGGTATACGCGCCAATGGCGGGTGCTGCAATCGGAGAGTATTTCCGTGATACAGGTCGTCCTGCACTAGTTGTTTATGATGATTTGTCTAAACAAGCGGTTGCTTACCGTGAGGTTTCTTTATTGCTTCGTCGTCCACCGGGACGTGAGGCTTATCCGGGTGACGTATTTTACCTTCACTCCCGTTTGTTGGAGCGTGCTGCAAAAGTAATCGGTGACGATAAAGTAGCGGCTGAAATGAACGACTTACCGGAATCTTTGAAAGGAATCGTAAAAGGAGGTGGTTCTTTGACTGCTTTACCAATCATCGAAACGCAGGCAGGTGACGTTTCTGCTTATATTCCAACCAACGTAATTTCGATTACTGACGGACAAATCTTCCTGGAGTCTGATTTGTTTAACTCGGGAATCCGCCCGGCGATCAACGTAGGTATTTCTGTATCACGTGTGGGTGGTAACGCTCAAACCAAACCGATGAAAAAAGTATCGGGAACTTTGAAACTTGACCAGGCGCAATACCGTGAATTGGAAGCGTTTGCGAAATTCGGCTCGGATCTGGATGCGGCTACTATGGCGGTAATTGGGAAAGGAGAAAGAAACGTGGAAATCCTTAAGCAAAATGTAAACTCACCGATTCCGGTTGAGGAGCAGGTGGCAATCATCCTTGCAGGAACCAACGGTATGTTGAGAAATGTTCCGGTTGAAAAAGTAAAAGAATGGCAGGATAGTTTCCTTTCACTTCTGAGAAGCCAGCACAGCGGATTGCTGACTGAACTTCGCGAAGGAAAATTTTCTGACGAAATCGTAGATAAGCTGAAAGCAATTATCAACGATACGACAGTAGCTTATAATTAATCTTTAAAAATTTGCGGATCTGTCCTTTCAGGTCCGCAATTATATAAATGTCATTGTACGGATTTAGTTGTACATTATAATTTAAAGAATGGCAAACTTAAAAGAAATACGAAGCAGGATTACATCGGTAGGTTCAACGATGCAGATTACGAGTGCCATGAAAATGGTTTCGGCTGCCAAATTGAAACGTGCACAAGATGCTGTTACACAGCTTCGCCCTTATGCAAATAAATTGCGTGATATTCTTTCCAACATCAGTTCCACACTCGATGCAAGCGCAGGTGGAGAACTAACGGTTCAGCGAGAAGTCAAAAAGATTTTATTGGTGGTAGTTACCTCCAACAGAGGTCTGGCAGGTGCTTTTAATTCCAATATTGTAAAGAAATCGAATTCAATTATTTCGGAAGCAAAAGACAAAGGAATTGAAGTGGAATTATTGACCATCGGAAAGAAAGGATTTGATTTATTGAAAAAACAAGCCAAGGTTTATAAGAACAGTTCTTCCATTTGGGATAATTTAAGTTTTGACGAACTGTCGCTGATTTCAGAAGAAGTAACCCAGAAATTTGCTTCAGGTGAATTTGATCAGGTGAGAATCGTTTACAATCAGTTCAAAAATGCGGCAACGCAGATTGTGATGAACGAACAATATCTGCCGGTTCAGATTCAGGCAGAAGAAGGAGAGGCTGCTACATCTTCGGTAGATTATATTTTCGAACCTTCAAAGGAAAGAATTGTTACCGATTTAATTCCTCAAACTTTAAAAACCCAATTGTACAAAGCAATTCTTGACTCCAACGCTGCTGAGCATGGAGCGCGTATGACGGCCATGCACAAAGCAACCGATAATGCTGACGCGTTACGTAAAGAATTGGTGCTTCAATACAACAAAGAACGTCAGGCTGCCATTACCAACGAAATTTTGGAAATTGTAGGTGGTGCCGAAGCTTTGGGTGGATAAAATATAATTAAAATTAATATAAAGACGGATTTATTCCGTCTTTTTTTATGTTTGAAATTTAACAATTGTCATTCCAACGGAATTATTGATATTTGTAAAAATTTTGACAATGGTTTGGTGGATTTTTATTGCAGTAGTTTGTGTTTTGTTAGCCTTGGATTTGGGCGTATTTAACCGAAAAGCTCATGTGATTTCACAAAAAGAAGCCACCAAATGGACGAGTTTCTGGGTGGCCTTGGCCTTGTCTTTTTCAGCCGTCATTTATTGGCTGTACAGTCACGACGATCTTTACATTAAGAACCCCGACAATTATTCCGCCAACACCGCATTTTGGAAATATATCCAAGGTTATTTACTGGAACTTTCGCTTTCGGTGGACAATATTTTCGTGATTGCAGTAATTTTCCGCTCGTTCAGTATTCCGCAAAAATACCAACACAGAGTATTGTTTTGGGGAATCATCGGTGCAATAGTATTCCGTGCGATTATGATTTTCTTTGGAATCTGGTTGATAGAAAAAATCGACTGGATCACGTATATTTTTGGAGCATTTTTGATTTACACAGCTTACAATATGGCTTTTGCAGGTGAGGAAGCTCAATTTAACCCAAAAGAAAGTCGTGTATTTAAATTGACCCGGAAATTTATGCCGATTACCAAAAGCATTCACGGACAAAAATTATTCGTCAAGAAAATGGGAATCTGGGCGGCAACCCCATTGTTTTTGGCATTGATTATCATTGAATTTACCGATATTCTTTTTGCACTCGACAGTATTCCTGCGATTTTGGCTATTACAGAAGATCCCTTTATTGTATTTTCTTCTAATATTATGGCGATTCTGGGGCTGAGATCGATGTATTTCTTTCTGGCCAATATTATAGATAAATTCTCCTATCTGAAGTTCAGTCTTGCGGTCATTTTGGTGTATGTAGGTATCAAGATGATATTGCATCATTATCTAAAAGCCAATAGTTTAGAGATTCCCGAATTACTTTCACTTGGCATAATTATAGTTTCACTTGGAGGTGGAATTCTTTATTCATTGTATAAGAATAAACAGGAAGAAATTGTTAAAAAGTAACTTTCCTGAAAAAGATATTGTGAAAATGCCAAATTTTCGTTAAAATTGACTTAAATTTAAAATTCTAAATTAACACAAGTATTCAAAATAATTTATTTTACTTATGAGAAAAACTTTACTCGTAATTTTTTTCCTTCAATTTTTAGTTTTTAGCTCTGCTCAAAGTATCCTTGTGAACAATGCTGCAGATTCTGAAAGCAATTTTGGAGCGGAACAATTACTTACAGATGTGCTACTGGACGGAGGGCTGTGCTCCTCAACTTCTAATTTCCAATTAATGGATAATCCGGCGGCTCCTTTTCCAAGTGCAGATCGCAGTTGGGGGTATTTCAAAAAAGGTAATTCAGACTTTCCTTTTGAAAGAGGAATCGTTTTAACATCGGGCTTTGCCAGAAATGCTCAGGGCCCGGATACTGGAACTGTTTCTGATGGGGATTATTCCTGGGGAGGTGATTCAGACGCAACTGAATTGGCCGGGATTACAACCAATAACGTAACTATATTTGAATTTGATTTCATTCCGCAGGGAAATGAAATATCTTTCAATTATATTTTTGCTTCTGAGGAATACCCCGACTGGGCTTGTTCTCAGTACAATGATATTTTTGCTTTTATCATCAGTGGGCCCGGCATCGTAAACGATCCAGGTTTGTCTGGTAAAAACATCGCATTATTGCCAAACGGCGACCCTGTTACCATAAACAATGTAAATAATCAGTCTTGTGGTGATGATACTTATTATGTACACGGACCTTTTACATCCAATCAATATGGAGGTAGAACAGTTCCGTTAACTGCATATTCAGAAGTTACACCGGGAGCGACCTATCATATACGTTTATTGGTTGCAGATGCGAGTGACACAAGTTATGACTCCGCCGTATTTCTGGAGGCAGGCTCTTTCAGTCTGGGCTCAACCATTGTGGATGAAACCGGCGTAGACATCGGTGATAACTTGATGGTTTGCGGACAAGATGAGTACACACTACATGTAAACGTTGATGACCCATCTGTGGAATTGCAGTGGTACAAAGACGGAGTTATCATTCCCGGAGCAACTACAAATATTTTGGTCATTACCGAAAGCGGAGTTTATAAAATAGAAGTGACCAGCGGAGATTGCGCTGCATCTGATGAAGTGGATGTACTTTTTGGCGATTTGGATACAAACGGAACTCAGTTTTTACTTGAGGAAGTGGATTTCAACGGAGACGGACTTGAGATTTTTGATTTAACAGAATTTGAAGATGACGTAGTGGATGATCCCGCTTCTCATACATTTGAATATTATACTTCGCAGTCTGATGCTGATAATCAGGTAAACCCTATTGCAACTCCGACCGCTTATCAGGCGGCTCATGGAACCATTGTTTATGCAAGAGTTACAAATGACGAGGGTTGTTTTAAAATAGTAACCATTCATCTTGAATTGCTGGATGACTGTATTAATCCTGAAGCTGCATGTCCGGGAGATGATTTCGGTTTGAATATTCCTTTCCAGAACGACGGTGAGATTCCGACTACAGCACCTCCGGGCCCGGATTATGGATGTCTGTTCAATCAACCTTACCCAAGATTCTTTTATTTTCAGGTAGATCAACCAGGAACATTGAATTTTTATATGAACCAATATACCGAACCCGATATGGGCGGAACCGGAATCGATGTGGATTTTATTATTTGGGGACCATTTGAAGAAGTGCCTTGTGATTATGAAGACTTAACAACACCACTCATTGTAGATTGTAGTTATTCTGCAGATTATGAAGAGTATGCTTCTATTCCGAATGCTCAATCAGGTGAAATTTACATTATGCTGATTACCAATTATGCAGGTAGCTATGGACAGTTTGGGTATGTAAACCTGATTTTTGATGAAGAAACTTCTACCGGAACTTTTGACTGTTCTATTGTAACAGGAGATGAGAGTTATGCAGCTTGTGATGATGATCAGGATGGTCAGGTTCAGTTTGACCTTGCAGGAATTGCAAATGATATTTCAAATGGAAACGCTGCTCAGGTTACCTTCTATGAAACAGAAGAAGACGCAACCAATGACACTGGATTGAATATAATCCCGACTGCTCCGTATACGGTTACAAACGCGACTTCACCTGATACCATTTATGGACAGATTAAAAACACAATCGGAGAAGTTGAGGAAGTAATTACGATTACGCTTACAATTTTTGACGGAGTAACTGGTGCACAGGATGCTGAATTCTTTATTTGTGATTTAGGAGATGATAACGTTGAAATCATTGATTTGACAGCGATTGATGTAATTGCAAATCCCGAAAATTATACTATCCGATATTATGAGGATGAACAAGATGCTGTCGATGGAAATGCGGCATTCATTCCAAATCCTGTATCGTACGAAACCGCAACAACGACTGTATATGTTCGTATTGAAAATGAAAACGGATGTTTTGATGTAGTCGAAATCAACATTGAAGTAGGTGACCTGGCCGTGGATTTAGGAGAAGGATTCTCTATGTGTGAAGGAGAATTTGAGATTACCGCAAGTGGAGATTTCTCTGGATTTACAAACGTTACTTATACATGGACGAGAAACAATACCATAATCGAAGGAGAAACAAGTCAGACACTGATCGTGACTCAACCCGGAACTTATGGCGTGACGGTAACCACAGATGAAGGCTGCTCAGGATCCGACACTGTTACAGTGACACAAGGAGAAAGTCCTGTGATTACAGCAGTGAACGTTGGGCCGGACTATGTGATTGTTGAAGCAACAGGAGGTGTAACACCATACCAGTATTCACTTACCGGATATGTTTGGCAGGACAGCAATCAGTTCAACTATCTGCAGCCTGGAATTCATACCGTATATGTTCGTTCAGCGGAGGGATGTATTACTTCTCAGGAATTTGCAGTGTTCTTTATCCCGACGATGTTTACACCAAATGGGGATGGCATAAATGATACATGGAACATTCCGGGACTTGAAATTTATCCGGGATCAAACGTCACAATTTATGACCGTACCGGCAGAATGGTTTATCAGTCAGAACTGAGCTCTCATGTAATTTGGAACGGATTCTTTATGAACGGCCAGAAAGCACCGACACAGGATTACTGGTATGTAATTAATGTTTCAGACGGTAGACAGTTCACTGGTCATATCACTGTAAAAAGTAGAGGCGAGAAACAATAAAAAGACTTCCGGAGGGAATTCCCTCCGGGATTTTTCAGATAAGAAATCTTTAGCAGAATAATACAAAACTCCTAAAATGAAAAAACAAAATATAATCTTAACAATTGCAATGAGTTTTATATCCATTTGCACCTTTGCACAATCAAGTTTACCGTTTGATGAGCAATATTTCATTATGGATAAATTTCTCGTTAACCCTTCTTTTACAGGAGCTACTGACGACATTGTCTTCAAAGCTTCACACAGAAGACAATGGGACAATATGCCCAACGGACCCGTTACTACCATTGCGAGTGCACATGCCAACATAGTGGACCGCGTAGGTTTAGGGGTTTATTTTATGAATGACCATAACGGTAACACAAAAACCAACAGTTTTAACTTATCGGCGGCATATCATATTCCAATTGGCGATGGGAACAAACAAAACCCTAAACAGAAAAATCAGTTCTCATTTGGTACTTCACTGAGTTTTGCCGGAATGCACTTTAACGGAATCACAGAAAATCCAAATGACCCTGTTTACAATGACATGGAAACCAGAGTATATGTTCCTTACATTAACTTTGGGGCTTCTGCAACTTATCAGGGATGGATGCTGGGGCTTTCCGTTCTGGATATTCCATTGAGCTATAATGATCCGATTGTTAACCAATATGAGCCAAGCCCGATTTTCTATTATGGAATGCTTGGGAAAGTCATCAGTGTTTCCTCCCAGTTTGAACTGGAACCGATGGTGGCCTATCGTTCAAATTTTGATGAAGACAGCCGTTTAGATGCCAACTTGCGTGCAAAAGCTAAATTTGAAGACAATGCAGTTTGGCTGGGCGCAAACTATCGTATGGATTTCTTCAACGGAGAAAGTCAGTCACTGAGCGTTTCCCCTATGATTGGAGCCGAAATCGGCCGACTGAATCTGGGTTTTGCTTACAACATTGGACTTAGCGATATGACCTTTGATGGAAGTAATGGCTTTACCGCTGTTTTGGGTTATGACATAGAGAATTTCTTTAAACCGGCAGCCGAATAATCCCATAATCACAAGACATTTATACTAAAAGGGACAGCTTAGCTGTCCTTTTTTTATGAAATTCCTCCTGACCGAATCCGCTAAAAAATTGTAATTTTGACAGATGTTTCTCAAATCCATCATACTTCGGAATTTTAAAAATTTTACAGAATCTGAATTTGAATTTACTCCTAAAATCAATGCTTTTGTGGGAAGAAACGGTGTGGGAAAAACCAATGTGCTTGACGCTGTTCACTATCTGGCGCTTACAAAAAGTTATCTAAATTATTCAGAAGCACAAAATATACATTTCGGAGAAGATTTTTTTTCATTGGAAGGAGTTTTTGCCAAAAATGAAACCGAAGAAGTAATATTTTGCGGAGTTCAGAAAGATAAAGCCAAGGTTTTTAAAAGGAATGCCAAAACCTACGAACGCATTTCTGACCATATCGGACTTTTTCCGGTAGTGATGATTTCACCCTATGATCTGGATTTGATTAAAGAAGGAAGTGAAGTCCGAAGAAAATTTATAGACAATATAATTTCACAGTCCAACAAAGATTATCTGCAAAACCTCATGCGGTACAACCGTGTGCTTGTTCAGCGAAATTCACTTTTGAAATATTTCTTTCAGAACAATACATTTGACAAAGTTTCACTGGAAATTTATGATGATGAATTAGTGAGTTTGGGAACATATATTTACGAAGAACGCAATAAGTTTATAAAAGAATTCGTACCGATTTTCAGAGAATATTATCAGGTTTTATCGCAGGGAAATGAAACGGTAAATATTACTTACGAATCACAATTAACTTATACAGATTTCAACCAACTCCTAAGCGAAAATTTAGCAAAGGACAGAAGCGCTCAGTATTCCACTCAGGGAATTCATAAAGATGATTTAAATTTAAGTATTATGAATTATCCAGTGAAAAAGTTTGGTTCCCAGGGACAACAGAAATCTTATCTGATTGCTTTGAAACTGGCCCAGTTGGATTTGATCAGCAAAAATCTGGATATAATGCCGTTACTTTTGCTAGATGATATTTTTGATAAACTCGATGAAACACGAGTGGAACAGCTGGTACAGTTGGTAAATGAAGAACGTTTCGGTCAAATTTTTATATCAGACACCCATCCGGAACGTACAGAGAATATTGTGAAAAGGATTAATGCTGAAAGTAAAATTTTTCGTCTATGAAAAGAAAGGATAATAAGCAAACACTTGGCGAAGCCATAAAATCACTTATTTCTGATTTGGGCATGGAAGAAAAATTGCTTTCTGTTCAAGCTGAAGAGCTTTTTGCCGATATGATGAAAGGTGTTATCATGAAATATGTACTGGAAGTTTACGTTAACAAACGTGTGCTGTTTGTGAAAATGAATTCTCCCGAATTGAAAAATGAATTGCAGTATGGCAAATCCAAAATAATTGCCCATATAAACGAAGGAATTGGGAAAGCATATTTGTTGGATGTAAAATTTCTGTAATGCCTTACATAGAAAATTCAAAATATCAGCCCCCTTCATTTATTTATAAAAATCCGCATATATCCACCATATACATTGGAAGATTTAAGAAAACCACTGCTCCGGATTATCAGCGTGAACGTATAGAATTGGAAGACGGAGATTTTATTGATATTGATTTTTTGATCAAGAGCACGGAAAAAGCTGTAGTGCTTTGCCATGGTTTGGAAGGAGCTTCCACACGTACTTACAATAATACAAGCGCTAGATTCTTTTTGAATGCTGGATATTCGGTTTTTGCCTGGAACAATCGTAGTTGCAGCGGGGAAATGAATCGACTCCCACAGCTTTATCACCACGGGGTAGTGGAAGACTTCCGTGATATGATGAATTATGTTTTGTCAAAAGGTTTTCCGGAAATCTTTTTACTCGGATTTTCAATGGGTGGCGCTCAGATTATGAACTATCTCGGGTCAATGGAAATAAATCCACGGGTAAAAGCAGCGGTAGCGGTTTCGACACCCATTCAACTGAAATCAAGTGCAGAAACTCTTAAAACTGGATTTAACAAGGTTTATCTTAAAAATTTCACACGGAAAATTTCAAGAAAACTTCGTACGAAATCTGAACAATATCCTGATGTGATTGATTGGAGCCGACTTAAATCTATCAAAACTTTTGATGAAATTGATGAGTTTTTTACGGCGCCTCTGCATGGCTTTGAAGGAAGAGAAGACTATTATAAACGTGCCTCACCAGCTTTTGTGATGGAAAACATCAAAACACCGATTTTGGTGATCAATGCCCTGGATGATCCTTTTCTAGGCGAAGAATGTTATCCGGTAGAGTTTGCGCGTAAACATGAATTTGTTTATCTGGAAACACCTCAACACGGTGGGCATTGCGCTTTTCCAACAAAAAACCCCGATTTTTTCTATTCAGAGATCAGGGCACATGAATTCTTTTCTCAATCAACAAAAAAGCCATAATTCAGTCTCCTGATTTATGGCAAAGTTTAGTGTATATAGATAGGTTACTCTATCGCTCCGTCTGGCTTCGAAGTAGAACCCGAAGTGTTCCCATTCATGTTTACAGATTTTACCGTATTTGTTTTGGTCAGGAAATTATTATAATAAACCGAAACATTTAAATAAATATCAACCAGGTGATCAAATTGCCGGTCGTTGTTCAGATCAAACTTTAAACGCCATGTCCCATTCTGTACAAACGCACGAGCCGAATACAAAGGGAAATGACTATCGCTCCCGGTCATCTCAATAGATGTATTACCGTCTTCTTTTAATACAAAAAATCCTCCTATCGTAATGTAAAATTTACTGGCATCAATTTTTGTATCATAATTGTGCAGTCCGTGTGCGCTTACATTGTCAAAATGATAGGGAATAAATGTAATGGCTGCAAAAGGCATGGAGCCGGGATCAAATTTATTCAATGTATTGGTGTCGGTATTATGGACCATCATGATTGAATTTCCTGAAGTTCCCATATAGGGTCCGGCATTTTCAAGAAATAACTCATTTCCGTCATGCAACTGGAAAACGCCGTTAACTTCAAGTGTTTCTGTTGGAGTCTGATTGGCAGGTAAACCAATTCCGACTTGTCCGAATATCAATAAGGAGAGTAAAGAAAAAATTGTAAATAAGGTTGTTTTCATTTTCATAAGTTTGGGGTTAATTGTCAGATTCCACTTGGAGCTGTAACAGCTGCTCCTGTATTTGAACCACCTAAATCATAATTTATTTGACCAAGATTACGGAAATAACGTTTAGGGAAAAGCACAATATCAAAATTATATTGATAAGAACCGGTTTGTGGATTTGCTTCTCTAGCTCCTATTTCCACGTGCCAGCTTCCGCCGTTTTCAAATGTTCTGATAACAAAGTTATCATAAACATATACGTTATTACTGACGCTTTTCCTATAAATCCCCTGTGCACCATTAAGCGGAATGGCTTCAAAATTTGAAATCGCAATTACATATTTTGAAGTGGAGATATTCAGATTCAAATCATTCAGATTATCGGCATTTATATTGGTAACATTATAGGGCTGAATAATAATGGGCATCATCTCCTGATTTCCCACAAATTCCATCACTCTTCCGTTAACAGCAGATCCGTTTGCCTGGCTGTTGGTATCAATTGCCACAATTCGAAATTTATCGGGACCCAATGCTGTTCCGTCATAAGCAGGTAAATTATTAATGTAAAATTTGTCTGCGACATATACATCAGATCCGTTTACCTCAAGCATATTTGTGGGATTTGTAACGCCAATTCCAACTTGTGCCTGAACGGTTAAGGATACCATAAATGGTAACCATATTAATAGGTAAGATTTCATAAGTATAGGATATTTAGGTTGTTAGTAACTGATAATTGCTGTTGCAGCTGTTGCAGTAGTGTTTCCGTTCATGTTGACTGTTTGCAATGGAAATATTTTAGCGTAGTTTTTAGGATAAACTGCGCAGGTTATATTCCATGCACCATTGGTGTCAGATGAAACTGCTGAATAGTCTGCTTCCAGATGCCAGGTTCCATCTATTGCTTTGGTTCGGGCTACAGGAGGAGCAGGGTTGCTGCCAGTTAAATCTTGATCAAACCAAGCAGAAAGAATAACCAATGCATAATCGGTTGAACTGATTTTGGTGTCAAAATCCAATACCCAGTCGCCATTTACATTAGATAACTGATAAGTCATAATGGAAGAAATGCCACCGGTGCCTGATGCAGATAAGTCCAGGTGCTCAATTGCGCCTGTGGATTGATTCTGTACCAGATAAACAAATGATTCTCTTTCCGCTGCCGTGATGGGCGGCAGATCTGAAGGTAATAATACATTGGCTGATTTCATGGATCCGTTAACATCTAATGCGGAACCGGGACGTGGCGAATCGGTGTTTATGCCGACTTGTGCAAACAGGAAAATACCTGAAAATAATGAAAATAGGAATAGTAGTCCTTTCATAGTAAGATTAGTTTAGTAGAGGTGCAAAGGTATAAATTATTAACAGAAATCCAAAACTATTTCTGAAAAAATGAAAATTTCAGCTGTCTGAGTGTCTAGGAATCAATAACCAGCCATTTCACTTATAACTCCGATTGGATCATGGGCGCTGAATACTGCATTGCCGGCTACCAGTACATCCGCGCCCAGCTGAATGAGCTGAGCAGCATTACCCGGACCCACACCACCATCGACCTCAATCAGGACATCAGCATTTTTCCGGTCTATAAGTTCCGCTGCCTGAACAATCTTTTCATAGGTATGCTGGATAAATTTCTGTCCGCCAAAACCCGGATTCACGCTCATAATCAGAAGAAGATCGATTTCCTTGATAATGTCCTCCAGTAAATGAACCGGTGTATGCGGATTCAAAGCAATACCTGCTTTCATTCCTTCATCTTTAATGTGCTGAATGGTTCTGTGAAGATGTATGGAAGCTTCATAATGAACTGTAAGAACATCAGCCCCGACCTCTCTGAATGTGGAGATATATCTTTCAGGTTGCACAATCATTAAATGTACATCTAGTACTTTGTCGGTCAATTCATCTATGGTTTTGATAACCGGCATTCCATAAGAAATATTCGGAACAAAAACACCATCCATCACATCCAGGTGAATCCATTCAGCCTCACTACGGTTCAGCATTTCAATGTCACGCTTTAGATTTCCAAAATCTGCGGCTAAAACGGAAGGAGCAATGATGGGCATAATTCTTTGTTTTTGACAAAGATAAAACTATACTGAAATTTTGCTGAAATAATTATCAGAAAAGAATGGAATCAGATGAATTTCTCAAAAACGCTTGCGATATTACTTCCGCCAAATCCTGAAGCCGTTTTCAGAAAGGTTTTTAATTCTTTTTCTTCTGTATTTCGAATCAAATTAATCGGATAAGTCGTTCCTTGATTTTCAAATCCAAGCGATGGAATCAGCAGATTATTTTTCAGAGAATGAATGCTCAAAATCGTTTCCAGTAAACCGCTTGCGCCCAATGTATGTCCGAAACAAGCTTTCAAACTATTGGCTGGAATTTCCGATAATCCCGAGCGATGAAAAGCAATCGATTCCATCTCGTCGTTGTAAAGCGTAGCGGTTCCATGAGCTGAAATAAAATCAATTTCCACTTCGGAATTTTCCAAAGCTTTTTGGATACTTCGAAACAAACCTTCGCCGGTTCTGGAAGGCCCGGAAATATGATTGGCATCGTTAAATGTACCGCTTCCGAGAATTTTTACCGAATTTTCGGTGGGGATTTTGGTGAGGTAAACAGCTGCTATCGCTTCGCCTAAATTAATCCCGTTTCGGTCGCGGTCAAAAGGTTTGCAAACGGAATCGCTCACCGCCTGAAAAGATTCAAATCCCGATAAAATAAACTTCGAAACTTCATCGGCACCGATGACGATGGCATTTTCGTAGGAATCCGATTGCAATAATCTTCGGGCAAATTCGATCGCCAAAGCACCTGAAATGCAAGCGTTTGAAATGATTTGAACAGGGTTTTTTAATTCGAAATAATTTTCAATTTTTCGGGTCAATGAAGTCAGCAAAGCCCGTTCGTTCGGGAAATTAAATTCGGGATTTTCCAAAACCGAAATATTTCCTTTGGTAGAAGACAGAACCACCAATGTTTTTTCTGTCCATTTTATTTCATCTGAAAGTAAATTCTTCAAACAAAGAATGATCAATTTTTCGAGTCGGGTAAAGGATTCGTCTAAATTTAATCCGAAAAACCATTCCTCGTTTTCCTGTATCAGCGCAGCATAGAATTCATTTTGCGAAAGCTTCGGATTGGAATGTTTTTTTACTGCACTTTCACCCGATTTGATTTTTTCAAATGCCAATTCGCTCCCGATCCCGAAAGGAGTGATCAAAGAATCTGCTGATATGAAAATTTCGGTCATATTTTATATTTTCGGAAACCTGTCAGGTTTAGATCAAATTAAATCATATTTCTTTTTCCATTCCTCAAAAAACGGCGGATTGGACAAAAACAATTCGCCTTTTTCCTGGTCTGTAAAAACCTGAATCGTTTCGCCGGTTGCAACGAGTTGGCCTTCTTCGTTGAAAATTTTATACGTAAAATGCAGTTTTGCCGCAATTTCCGGAATGTGTTGGGTTTCAATGCTCGCCCAATCTCCATGCCGCAATGGCAATTTATAATCTACGGTACATTTCACAATCGGCGCAAATAATCCCGCATTTTGAATGTCTTTGTAAGAAATCCCGAATTTCTCACCAAATGCTTCCCGCCCGTCTTCCAAATAGGTCACATAATGCCCGTGCCAGACAATCCCCAACGGATCCGTCTCGTTAAATCGTACTCTGAATTTTGATGTATGTGAAAGCATTTTTATTTATTTAAACGGTAATCGAAATTCGAGGTTCGAGTTTCGTCAAACGAACTTCGTAACTCAAATCAAGTTATTCCTCTTATTAATCCAAACTGAAAGCATAAAAGTTCCGACAAAAAACAGAAATAAAAACAATAATTCTTTTGAAATATCCATCAGACTTCCATTCCGCAGAATGATATCATAAAAAGCCGTAATCCCCCAATTCATCGGCGAGAAAACCGCCACTTTCTGCATGATTTCAGGCATCAGATAAACCGGAACCCAAATCCCGCCGATAGCCGAAATGATAATCGTAAAAATCGCTCCAAACGGTGCACTTTGTTCCTGGGTTTTCATAATCGTTCCGATTAAAATTCCCAATCCGATAGCCGCAAAAGACGAGAAAATCACCACGATGGTCATCGGAATTAATTTTCCGCCGGGTTTGAAAGGTATCAGTCCCAATTCTGGAAAAATAAATCTCGCAATCAGCAACATCAGCACAAACTGAATCAGACAAATCAGGGTATAAGTGATGATTTTGCCGGAAGCAATGGTCGCATAGGAAACCGGACTTGTCCGGATTCGGATGATGGTTCCCAGATTTTTTTCTTTGACGATGTTGATTCCAAGCGGCACCACAATGAAGAAAATACCAAAGAGAATCCAGGCCGGCACATTGTGCTGAACCGTGTTGGGTACGATTCCGTCTTCTCCTTTCTGGGCGATGATTTCTTCGAATTGAATTGCATTGTCATCCATCATATTTCCTTCGGTTTCTATGCCCATTTGCTCTTCAAAAACCGTATAAATCTTTTTGGATTCCACTTTGGACATCATTTTTTCGATGTCATTTTTGACAGAATTCCGAAAAGTTTCACCGGCCGCCGGATCAAAATACAATTTGATTTTGGCTAATTTTTCCTGAGGTTGTTCCGCAACATCGGTTTGGGCAGAATCGGATTCGTCCAATGAAAATTCGGCCAGAATTTTCTCCACATTTGAATTAATTCTCGACTCCAATTCGGCAGAAAGATTTTCAGGAATCACCAGTGCAATTTGGTATTTCCCGCTGCTGACGAGTTTTCGTGCGTTGATTTCGTCAATGGTTTTTCCATCCTGTTTCTGAATCAGTTTCAGGGATTCGGTTTCGGAAATATTTTTTTCAATGGTTTTGCCCAATTCGCCACCATCATTATTCACCAAAACAATCGGCATCACACTGTTCCCGGCTTCCCTAAAGGTGCTTTGCTGAATCAAAGTAATGGTCACCAAAAGGATGGAAGGCATGATAAACAAGATTCCCAATCCGCCCCAATCGCGCATCAAAAGCAAGATTTCCTTTTTTATGGCAGCCCTGAGTTTAAACATTGCGAATTTGATTTCCTGTTAATTCCAAAAAAACTTCTTCCAGATTGGTAGCCTCTTTCACTTGCTGAATCAGTTCGTCAGAAGTTCCCTGAATGATGATTTTTCCTTTGTCGATGATGCAGAGTCGTGTGCAAAAATTTTGGGCTTCCGCCAAATGATGAGAAGTATAAACAATGGTCGTTCCTTTTGCGTTCAGTTCTTCCAGTATTCCGATGATCACTTCTTTGGACTGAATGTCAACACCCACAGTCGGTTCATCCAAAAAAAGAATTTCGGGTTGGTGAAGAATTCCGGTCAAAAGGTTGATTCTTCTTTTCATTCCGCCGGAGAAATCCTTTACCGGACGATTTCGGTAATCAGAAAGATTGACTTTTTCCAATCCCGATTCGATTCTATTTTTCAAATCATTTCCGTGGAGATTGTATAAACTTCCGAAGAATTCCAGATTTTCATAAGCCGTAAGCGTAGGGTAGAGCGCATATTCTTGCGGTACCACACCGATTTTTTTTTGAATTTCAGTCCGATTGGATTTAACATTCAATCCGCCGAGTTTGATTTCACCTGAAGTAGGTGCAAGAAGTCCGCACATCATGGAAATCAGCGTAGTTTTTCCCGCTCCGTTGGGGCCGAGCAAACCAAAAATTTCACCTTTTGAAATGCCGAGATTGAAATCGCGGATGACAAAGGTTTTCTTTCCGTCATAGGATTTGCTCAGATTATGGCATTGAATGGCTTCCATCGATTGCGAAAGTAAAAAAATTAGTTCAAATAGGGCGAAATTTGATTGAAGAAGTGGTTTAAAGCTAAATTTTTGTTTTCCCGTAAATAACACAGATTTACGCAGAATTTTTACCAATAAATTGCTTCGTATAGCCTTTTATTTTGTGGCTTTGTAGTTAAAAAATTAGAATTTCATGTATATCTTTCATAAATCGTATTTCGTAAATCGTACTTCGTAAATCAAATCGCTTTCTTCAACTCCTGAAAAAACTTTCTTTCGCGCTCAGACAATCCCATTAACTGATCGGAAAGTTTTTCATACACATTTTCTTCTCCACTGCGGTTCTTGTAAACCCGGGAAATATTGAGTGCAAAATCCCGCCATTCGTCACCGATTTCGGTCATTTCTTTGGATAATTCTTTTAGTTTAGGATTGTTTAAAATTTGAGAAGCTTCCTCCAGAAAAGCCGCATAAATAAAGCGAAATCCGCCACCGCCCGTTCCGATTTCTTCCTGCATTCGGATCAATTGTCCCAGATAATGATTGGTTTTTTTAGTGCCCAATTTTTTTGGCCATTTTCGGATGCTTTTCGCTACCCATTTTATGGCATTGACGCCCACAATGGGAACGGGTGCCAGCATGTCTTTGCAGGTTTTTTGTATGCCTTTTCGTACGGCTTTTTCCCAATCATATTGCGTTGGAACGCTTTCCAGATAATACAAATGTCCTTTTGGCGGCAACGCACCTTGCGCAAATCGAACTTTGGATAACTCTTTCTCGGTGAGTGAAGTTGGGGTTTCCATCACCGGATCGGAAATCAAATAGCGGTCGTCCTCTTTTCCGAAAACAACGAGATTGTGCGCGTTGAAATGGAAACGATATTCGTCTGGAAAATAAGTCAAATTATAAACTCCGACTTGAAGTCCCACGGGAATTCCTTCTCTGATTTTTTCGTCCAGAATTTTCTGGGCTTCTGCTTCCGATTTAAATCGTTTGTGAATGACTTTGATGCCCAATTGTTTGGCAAAACGTCGGAAAATGTATCCGGGCATCGGTCGGTAACTGAATCCCGGAGCGAAATTCACTTTCAAAAAAGGTAGATATACAAAGAATAAACCGGCTCCGATTCCGAAAACCAAAGGTTCGGAAACTTTTACGCCTTGGTGGTTCATCAAATTTGAAATCACGCCATTTTCACAATGAGCGGATTGTTTGTGTTGGAATTCAATCTGCATGAATCGGGTTTTTTACTTTGTCAAGATTTAATTATGAAAAGACTTGCCAAAGTTTTCATTCGGTTTAAAATAATTGCGAATCTAATTATTTACGGTAAAATTTTTCAGTTCCTCCACAGAAATTTCAAAAACATCGGCATATTTTTTCAAAGTTTTGTCCGATAATTTCCGGAAACGTTTGGGGTTGAAATGGCGTTTGACAAACCAGCGATGAATGCCCACATAACTTGCCAGAATCGAAATGTCCATTCGGTGAACTTCCATAAAATAGGCGAGGGGACTGAGTTTGCCTGCCGTAATTTCTTTTTTGGTTTGCTCAACTCGTTCTTCTATTAATTTTATGGATTCGTCCAAGGCAGTAGATTTTACTTTCCATCCCGAACTTTGAACAGTGGTGTAATTTCCATTTTCGTCAATTGCATAACAAATTTCTTGAGCTACTTTGGATAAACTTCCATTGTCCTGCGGCACTTCCTCTTTTTTCATGATTTTAATTTTTCAACTTAATCCCTCAAGATTCTCTAATTTACAACAAAATTACAACTCGCGTATTTGCAAAATCATTTTCATTTCGGTCGTAAAAGCCAGTTCTGAATTTACAGTTGTTTCGGCTACCACATTACAAATTTTTAAATTTTCGGCATCAAAAACAAGTTCGGTAGTGGTGGTAGTGAGAAGTTTGTCATGCACTTTTGGCAAAAAATTTACTGTCATGGAATTGATATGGCTGATGAACCCTATGGAATCTTTGCCATCGCTCCATAAATTTTCCTTGGCATCTTTGAGAAAAAAATTTAGAAAAACGAAACTACTTTGGGCCGCATTTTCCAGTAAACCCAATTCGGAAAAAGATCCATTTGTACAAAACAAAGCCTTTTCATCGATTTTATATTGGGTTTTTGCAACTAGATCCTCCACCGAAATCACTTTGTCAATGCACAAAATCGGTTTTCGGTGCGGAATAAGCGTTTCAATTTCAGGGTAGTTTTTCATTACTTAATTTTAACACACCGTCAAAACCGCACAGGAATAAGCAAATCTTCCACTTTCGGGGATGCAGAGCAAAACTTTTTGTCCTTTTTTTAATTTTCCTGAATTCATCAATTCTTCGGTTACGATGAAAATGGAAGCTGCGCCAATGTTTCCAACCTCCGATAAATTATAATACCATTTATCCACCGGGAAATCCAATCCTACCGCAGCGAACTCCTCTCGCAATCCGTCTTTGAAATAATTCGAAGAAATATGCGCCAACACATAATCCATGTCGTTGGGGTCGAGATTGTGTTTGTCAAATGAAGCCCGCAAAGATTGCGCTCCTTTTTTCAGAATAAATTCATCCAGTAACCTTGTGTCTTGTTTCAGGGCAAAAATGGATTGATTCAGCCATTCGTCAGCCGGATATTCCGCCCAGGACTTCAAACTTCCGTCTTCCTGTTTTTCACTTCCTGAATACATACAGGCTTCTATTTCATGGGCATACGAATAAAAATCAATGAATTCAATCCTTAAATTCAACTGGTTTTCTCTTGGTTTATTTTCCAATAAAAAAGCACCTGAACCGTCGGAAAGCATCCAACGCAAAAATTCTCTTTTAAAAGCCACAATGGGTTTCTCTTCCAAAAGTTTCAGATTTTCCACTTCATGGTTGAATTTATCGGCCGTCATCCAAATCGAAAACCGCTCCGAACCTGTTGCCACTGCATTGTTCACGGCGCCGGCTTTTACCGAAAGGAAGGCGTAATTCAAAGCATTCATTCCCGAATTACAGAGTCCCATTGAAGTATTGATTTCTATGGATTGATTGGGTTTCAAAACGCCATGCACCATGGAAGCGTGCGAGGGCTGAATCTGATCGGCCGAAGTCGTTCCGCAGGAAAGCAATTGCATATCGTTTTTTGTGAAATTTTCGTCAAAAAGTCCTTCTACGGCTTTGGCAGTGATTTCGGCATTGGTATGGGTAGGTTTTCCTTCCTTATCCAAGGCATAATAGCGCGTTTTGATTCCGTTGTTACGCAAAATCAAAGCTTTGGCTTTGGAGGGTTTCCCGTTTACGAGACCTAAGTATTCTTCCATTTCATCATTCTGAACAGGATCATTGGGTAGATAGGTGGACGCTTTGGTGATATATACTTCATTCATCTTTTAAACTAATTTTAAACTCCTTGATAATACTTAATTTGTTTTTTCCTTTTCCACCAAAATATAGGGGTTGTAAGGTTAAACAATATTAAAACAATTGGCGAAATTACCCAAATTGCAAGCATCAAATAAAATTTGTAAACGCTGACCCAAAACTTTCGTTTTTGTGGATTTTTGCTGATAATCCGAGAGAAAACCGTAAACAAACGGTTGCCGACTTTTTCTACTTTAACTAAAAAAGGACGGATTTCCACTGCGCCGTTTTTGACCAATTCTTCTTGCATCCCTTCATAGTTTTCTGATTTTGCAAAAGGAAAAATAATCTCTCCGAATTTGGAAGCGGAATTAATTTCTTCGTCCGAAACACCTGCCTTGGGCCAAGGTTTGGGTGAAACTTTATTTCCGGTTTGAAGCCAATTGAGAATGGTGATGACGCTGGTGTAATTATCATGTCGATCTACCAATGCGACGTTTCCGACTAAATTTACATTTAATTCTTTGAAATAAACTTTCAGTTTTTCCTGTGAAAGCATCCACATATTTCGGGTGCCCGAAACGGTAATAAGTGGTTTTCCCGACAATAATTTCGGAGCGAAATCACTTTTCAGAAAAGAAATAATTGGAATGGATGGTGTTAAAAACCAAACTTGATACCCAAAAATAATCAGGTCGTAATCTTTGTTCAAAACCTCATCTGAAGGCCTTTCTAATTCCACCGGAACCTGAAGATAAGATTCGGGAAAAGTATCAAAAAAAACATCTTTCGGCCAAGGAAAGGGAAAATCTTTTTTGGGTTTGATCTGGTAATAAGTAACTGTGAATTCTTCCTGATTATCCCGGAAAGGTTTCGTTAGATTTTTGACGATTTCTTCTAATTGTCCAGTTTGGGTATAATAAGTGACAAGAATGTTTTTGGCCATTTCGTTGCAGGATTTTTACAAAAATAACCAATTAATTAAATTTTGAGATTTTAATTTAGGCTGAATCTTTCTAAAATTATTTTGAAAAAGTATTACTCCATTTCTTTTGCAACAATCGTCCGCATTTCGCCTCGTGCAATCAGTTTTCCATTTAGAAAAACTTCACCTGAAACCATGGTTACACCCATGATTTGTTGTAAAACCCTAATTCGCGTCCGGACTTCTTCGCCTACTTTGGGAACTGCAAAAATTTCAATGTTTTTGATAGAACCGATGTATCCGACGGGCGCAGGTTCATTTCGTAAAAAGAAATTATAACCCTGATGAAGTGCGATGCTTTGAGCAAAATGTTCAATCATGCCCGACTCCAGCAATTCATTTTTACTGTTAACCAGAATATGATCTTCGGGCACCGTAAATCCTGATAAAATCTCCTTTTCTGAATGCTCATAAATGGCATCGACCAACACAAAAGGAGGTCTTTGTGGAATGAGATTTAGGATTTGTTCGGGCGATGATATGATGGCTTGGGTCATACAACTTCTAATAAGCCGTAAACATAAGAAAATCTGCCGCTTTCAGGAACGGATAAAAGGATTTTTTCACCTTTTTTTAATCTTCCCGAATAAAATAATTCTTCCAATTGCAGATAAATTGAGGCAGAGCCAATGTTTCCGAATTTTTCCAGATTGACATACCATTTTTCAAGCGGAATATTGATTCCGGCTTTGTGAAAGCCTTCATTTAGGCGGTCGTGGAAATAATAGGAAGAAATATGTGGAAGGAAATAATCGATTTCTTCCGGTTTTGTATGGTTTTCGTTTAATATTTTCTGTAGGCTTTCAGCTCCTTTTTTGATGATATGTTCGTCCAGTAATTTGATGTCCTGTTTGATGGCGAAAATGGATTCAGTCAGCCATTTTTCCGGATCGGAATCACTCCAGGAAGTCAAACTTCCATCCTGATTTTTGGTGGCACCGGCATACATACAGGTTTCGAGTTCATTGGCGAAAGAAATCCCTTTTATCCAGTTGATTTTCAGAGAAATGTTGTCTGAATTAGGTTCGTTGCTCAGCAGCATTGCACCGGCTCCGTCCGAAAGCATCCAGCGCAAAAAATCCTTGTCAAATGCAATAACCGGATTTTGTTCAAGTTCTGCTAATTTTTCTGCTTCATTGTTGAATTTATCGGCTTTTAACCAGGATGAAACACGTTCAGAACCTGTTGCGATAGCCTTTTTCGCACTGCCCGAAGCAATGGACATAAATCCGTATTTCAAAGCATTCATTCCAGAAGTGCAGATTCCGGTTGCGGAATTTACTTCCAGCGGTTTTTGTTGCCAGGCGCCATGCACCATACTTGCGTGGGAGGGCAGAAGCTGGTCTGGAGTGGAAGTCCCACAGGATAAAATTTCGATTTCTTCGGGAGAAATTCCGGATATTTCGATCAGTTTTTTAATTGCCTCAAGGGTAAGTTCTGCGTTATTGTGCGTCAGATTACCATTTTTGTCGATGGCATAAAAGCGTTGTAAAATGCGGTTGTTTCTCAAAACGATTGAACGGGCACGCGAGGGTTTTCCGTTTACCATACCCAAAATGCTTTCCATCCTGTCGTTGGTTACAGGTTCGTTTGGAAGGAATTTAGATATCGCTTTGATATAAACGTTTTGCATTTTAAAGTTTTTGAGTTCTGTTTCCTTGAGTTTTAAAAAGAACGCAAAGATAAGATTTTAAAATAAAAACCTCGTTTAAACTTATTTTGAGTAAAGTTTAATCCTTTTTCCAGAAATCGTAATAATTGAACCATTGGAGCGGATATTTCTCCAATATTTTTTCTATGCTTTTTGTGTAATTTTCTAAAAGTGACTGTGCATCCCGATTTTTGAATTCGGCTTTGCGAGCGTAGAGATGATAATGTCGGTTTCTTTCCCGCATTACATAAACAAATAAAACCGGTGTATTGAGTCGGGAGCTGAGTAAAAAAGGACCGGCCGGGAATTTTGCCTTTTCGCCAAAAAGCTCTGCTTCAAGGGTTTTGGTTTCAGGGAAATAACGATCGCCTGTGAAACAAATAATTTGTTGATTTTCAATTACATTGTGAATGTCGAAAATATGCGACATATCGTCCTTTACAATTACGAATTCGACATTGGGTTTTGCCATCACACTGTCCAGAAGGGATTTGATTGCGACTCTTTCTTCGTCGGTGGTTACCAAGTGAATTTTTTTGTCGAACTCACCCATGAAATGTTGTGCCAGCTCAAAATTCCCGACGTGTGCGCTGATCATAATCCCGGCTGATTCGTCTTTGGCCAACTGATGGATGTTTTCGATTCCGTCAAATTCATAAGTGTATTTATTCTCCAATCCGGCTGCAATGGCGACTTTGTCAATGAGTGTCTGTCCGAAAATATAGTTATTCCGATAGGTATTCATCAGACTTCGGAAAACGGTTTGTTTGTGTTTCTGACGAAAATAATTGTAGATAACACGGGTTTGTTTCGTATTGAACAGAAAGTAATAAAAAGAAACAAACGCCAGCAAAAAGTATGCGGCGCCGATTCCTGCTTTTTGTATGAGAATGATGAAAATTTTATATCCGGTGGCCGTGCCTTTGGATTTTCCTTCCCATTCTGCCATTTTGATTTTATTTAGGCAAGTGCATGAAACTTGCTTTCTACAACATTATAAAGATCATCAAATGTGTGAATATGTTCAAAATCTTTTCCTTCGAGTTTTACGCCAAAGTTAGATTCGATAATCACAACCAGATCTACATAGTCAAGACTGTCCAGATCCAGAGATTGTTTCATGTTGGCTTGGGGGGATATAACACTTGCTTCAACCTCGAATTCATCCACCAAAAAATCATTAATTGTCTGAATAATTTCTTCTCTATTCATAGTTCTTAGAAATATACTTATTGTTTTAGTTTCTTAATAATCAAGGCAGAATTTGTTCCGCCAAAACCAAAAGAATTCGACAAAAATACATCAAAATTTTGGTTTAACGTATTTTTAACTAAATTCAAATTTTTAGCTGCATCATCTACTTCTTCCAAATTAATATTCGGTGCAATAAATCCGTTCTGCATCATCAGCATCGAATAAACCACTTCGCTGGTTCCTGCCATCCAGCATTCGTGTCCGGTCATTGATTTGGTAGAACTGACGTAAGGATTGCTCCCAAAAACACTGTCTATAGCTTTGGCTTCGTTGGCATCACCGATGGGCGTTGAGGTCGCATGAGCGTTGATATAATGGATTTCTTCGGGGCTCATCCCGGATTGGCGCAAAGCCATTTCCATAGCGCGTTTTGGGCCGTCAACATTCGGTGTGGAAATATGGTCGCCGTTGGAAGAAAATCCATAGCCTACTACTTCTCCCAAAATAGTTGCGCCCCTTTTCACTGCGGATTCATATTCTTCCAGAATGATGGTTGCTGCACCACCGCCCGGAACCAGTCCGTCACGTTGGGTGTCAAACGGACGTGAGGCTTTGGCAGGCTCGTCCTCACGAACTGAAAAAACGCCCAATCCGTCAAAACTACCCATCGAATATTTATTGGTTTCCTGTGCACCACCACAAATAACGATATCTTGCAAACCTTGTTTAATCATCATAAATCCCAAACCGATGGAATGTGAACCACTGGCACAGGCAGCGCTGATGGTCATATTGATTCCTTTGATTTTATAAATCGTTGATAGATTCATCGTCACTGTGGAATTCATCGATTTGAAAATCGCACCGGAACCTACAAGTGTTGTATCTTTTTTCTCACGGACAATTTCAATCGATTCCCAGACCGATTTTGAAACTGAATCGTTTCCATACAAAAGTCCGACGATGTTTTCATCGAAAAATTCAGGTGAAATTCCGGCGTTTTTTAGGGCTTCTTCAGTGGCGACGAACGCAAATTCACTTTCTTCGGCCATCGAGATTCTTTGTCTTCTTGAAAGTGAGCCTTTTAAGTCCACAGGTTCTACAAATCCAGTCAACGCTGATCGAAAGCCAAAATCTTTACGCTCCTGTGAGAAAATAATCCCGGATTTTCCTTCCGTCAATGACTTTGTTACTTCTCCAAGATTTTTCCCCAAAGAGGAATAAATTCCCATCCCTGTAATCACAACTCTTTTCATTCCGCTCATTCATTAGGCGTAAATTCCGCCATTGATGTTTATGGTTTCGCCGGTTATGTAGGAAGCTTTAGGTGAAGCCAGAAAACAAATCAGATCGGCAACTTCTTCCGCTTTGCCGAAACGATTTAAAGGTACTAAATTTTTTAATTCGGATTGGTTTAAATCACTGGTCATATCGGTTTCGATAAATCCGGGAGCGACGGCATTTACGGTAATTTTGCGTTTGGCAATTTCCTGTGCGAGTGCTTTGGTAGCGCCGATCAATCCTGCTTTGGCAGCGGAATAATTGACTTGCCCGGGGGTCCCTTTCATCCCAGAAACCGAAGCTACATTGATGATTCTACCGTATCGGTTTTTCAATAAATCCTGAATTAAATTCCGGGTAACATTGTAAAATCCATTCAAAGTTGTGTTCAAAACTTTCTGCCAGTCTTCTTCTTCCATCCACATCATCAGTCCGTCGCGCGTGATGCCGGCATTGTTGACGATGACTTCAATTATGGCATCTGGGTTTGCGTCTTTCCATTCGTTAAGCCGGGTGTTGACTTCTTCTGCATTGTTCACGTCAAACTGAAGTAGTTCTGCCTTTCCGCCTTTGTCGGTAATTGCTTTGAGTGTTTCTTCTGCTGCTTTTTGGTTGGACTGATAATTAATCAGGATGGCATAACCCAATTCTTCTGAAATTTTCAGGGCTGTTTCACGTCCGATTCCACGTGAAGCACCCGTAATCAATGCATATTTTTCTTTACTCATTTTGTGTCTGCAAAATTTTCGGCATTATCAAACCATTCGCCTACAACTTGACCCGATTTGCTGATAAAGCCCCATTGTTTTTTGTATTTTACTCGGGCAAGTCCATTGATAAATCCTTTTTGGTCGCCTCCTTGTAGAAATCCTATGAAGGCAGTCGAAATATCATATTGATCAGGAATTATCATATTTCCTGTTTTATCAATGAATCCCCATAGTTTATCCTTTTTTACAGGAGCAAGTCCGTCGTTGCTGAAAATTTCGGCGTCTTTGAACTGATTCGGGATAACCATATTTCCGTTGGTGTCAATATATCCCCATTTTTTATCTTTAAAAACAGGAGCAAGACCCTGATTGAAAGCACGAACTTTTTCAAATTGAGGTTCTATGACCCAATTTCCCGTGGTATCAATAAATCCGATTTTATCGTTTTTCTTTGCATACGTCAGTGTGCCGTTTTCCCCAAAGAATTCCCATATTTTAGAGGCTCCGTTTACTACTTTGAAATTCTTGTCAGCGCCAATCAGACCCCAGTCAGTTCCTTTTCTGGCAATGATAACTTTGTTGTCCGATACATTTATATCATCATATTCAGCCGGAATATATATTTTCCCGTCTTTGCTGAGCAACCCCCACTTATTGTTGTCGTTGAATTTTGCCCATCCTTTGTAAAAAGGTTTGATGTCTTTGTATGCAGGCGCCAGTACAGTATTTCCTTTGGTATCTATAAACCCGACTTTATCGCCCTGACGAATGAATGCGATTCCGTCTTCGAAATCATATTTTTTGTCAGAAGCAGGAAATCCTGTGATTTCTTTTCCTGTTTTATCGATGTACATCCAGTTTTTGTTTGATTCCACCAATGCAATTCCACTGTTAAAACTCTTCACACGGTCAAACTGAGGTTCAATGACCATTTTGCCAGTAGCATCAATAAATCCCCATTTTCCATTGACATTTACAGCCGCAAGACCGTCCGAGAAATTTCCGGCAGCTTTGTATTCTATGGGGATTACAATTTTTCCAGAACTGTCCATGTAACCATAATTTTTGCCCTTTCCCACTACAGCTAGTTGCTGAGCAGAAAGGATTCCAAGTATTAAACTCAGCAAAATTGTTAATCTTGTTTTCATAATCATTTGTTTTAGAAGTGTTTTAATTAATTCATAATGAATGATTTAATGCTCTGAAGGTAAGGCGTCAGAACTATATCATCCTTAAATATAGGAACAATTTCCCGTATTTCTGAATAAATTTTTTGTGATTTCGGAGAGAGTTTTTCAAAACAATCCAAATAGTCAATCGCCTGAACGAGTGTCAATAATTGAATTGAAATTACTTCAAATGAATTTTCGATGACTTTTTTGGTCAGCCAGGCTGCATTTGTTCCCATGCTCACAATGTCCTGATTGTCTTTGTTGTTCGGGATGCTGTGAATGTACATAGAATTTGAAAGTGTCTGGTTTTCTGCCGTTGTGGAAGTTGCTGTAAACTGCGCACCTTGAATTCCGAAATTGAGTCCCAGTTTTCCCAAATTGACAAATGCCGGAAGCCTTTCGTTCAGGGAAGGATTCAGTAAATAATTCAATTGACGCTCCTGCAACATGCTCAGCTTGGTAATGGCAATTCTGAGTTTGTCCATTTCAAATGAAACATAATCGCCATGGAAATTGCCTCCATGATAAACATTTTGGGATTCCACATCCACAATCGGATTATCATTGGCCGAATTGACTTCTTCAATCAGAATTTTTTTGGCATTTTCAATACATTCGTAAATAGGCCCGAGAATTTGCGGTACACAGCGGATGGAATAATACTCCTGCAGTTTGTCCTTGAAAATTTCTTCCTGGACCTTCCCGTTGTACAAGTGTTCTTCTCTTTTTCGAATCAGTTTACTACCCGAAATAAATTCGCGCATTTTGCTGGCTACATGTTGCTGTCCGGAATGTTTCTTCACCGAGTTCAACTTTTCTGACAAATGGTCATCATAAGCGCCCATGATTTCGTTGATAAGTGCTGAACAGCTAATCGCATAATCAAATAATTTTTCAGCATAAATCAGATTTACAATTCCGATTCCCGACATTACCGACGTCCCGTTCATCAAAGCAAGTCCTTCGCGCAGGTGGATTTTCATCGGTTCCAAACCTTCTTTTTCAAAAACTTCTTTTGTTGATTTTATTTCACCATTGTAAAGAACTTCACCTTCGCCAATGAGCGTTAGTGCAAGATGGGCAAGCTGAACCAAATCGCCGCTGGCGCCAACTCCACCGTGCTGATAAATTACGGGAGTGATATTTCGGTTGATGAGTTCCTTCATCAGTTCTATGGCCGAAATGTGAATGCCCGAATGTCCCAGACTCAGCGTGTTCATACGCGCAAGTATGGAGGATTTCACATAAATTTCCGGAAGAATTTCTCCCATTCCGCTTGAATGACTTCGGATGAGGTTGTATTGTAATTGAATCCGGTCTTCGTCATTAATCCGGTATTGTGCCATAGGTCCAAATCCGGTATTGACACCATAAATGATTTTATCTTCTGCGAAACCAGTCAGGAAATCAAAACTTTTTCTGACCTGATTTTGGATGGATTCTGATAATTCAACTTTCTGATTATCAAAAACAATACTTCGGAAATCTCCCAGTGAAACCGAACCTTTAATTTGAATCATAGTAATGAGCTCTATATTTTTTACAGAGAAGTCGCAAATTTAATAATATCTGTATAAATTTGGTGGGAATTAGGACTTAAATAAAAAATGAAAACTGAAAACGTAGACGTTCTCGTCATAGGGGCAGGCCCGTCCGGAGCTGTCGCTGCTGCAATCCTGGAAAAAAATGGAATCAATTTAAAAGTAGTTGAAAGAGAGAAGTTTCCCCGATTTGTAATCGGAGAAAGTCTTATCCCAAGGTGTATGGATAACTTTGATGAAGCGGGATTTATCGAGGGGATTTTGGAAAAAGGTTTCGAAAAAAAACTATCCGCACGTTTTCTTCGCGGAGAGGAAGTTTGCCATTTTGATTTTAGTCAGAAATATACAAAAGGCTGGGACTGGACCTGGCAAATGCCACGTGCCGAATTCGATAAAACACTGACCGATATACTCCAAAGTCGTGGAGTGGACATTGAATTTGAAACAACCGTGGAAAATGTGATTTTCAACGGAAGTGATTCGGTTACAACCGTTTCAAACGCAAAAGGAACCAAAGAAATTCATGCGAAATTCATCATCGATAGTAGTGGGTACGGAAGGGTCTTGCCACGACTTTTTAATTTGGATGTGCCCAGCTCGCTGGATCCGATGTCGGCTATTTTTGTTCACCTAAAAGACGAAAGAAGACCCAAAGGAGTGGAAGGAACTCAAATTACCTTTGATGTGCTTTCGCAGAAAAACTGGTTTTGGGTCATTCCCTTTTCAGAAAATATTTCTTCACTTGGACTTGTTGCACCAAAAGAATACCTGGAAGCAGTCGATAAAGGCGATAATGAGGAAACATTCCGGGAAATCATCCGACAATCAGATTATTACAGAGAAAGATTTGACGGACTTGAATTTATATTTGAACCTAAAAAACTGGTGGCTTATTCGTCAGCCGTCAAAAAATTATACGGTCCGGGTTATGCACTAACCGGAAATAGTGCGGAATTTTTGGATCCTGTGTTTTCATCAGGTGTTTGTTTTGCTTCTGAGTCCGGAGCAACGGCCGCACGACTGATATCCAAACAACTTAAAGGTGAATCAGTTGATTGGGAAAGTGAATATGAGCAGTACATCATGGAAGGCGTGGGCGTATTTCGCTCGTATGTAAAAACTTGGTACACAGGAGAGTTGCAACGCTTGTTTTTCCATCCCGAAGTAAATGAGGACATCAAAAGCAAACTTTGTTCAGTACTTGCCGGATATGTATGGGACAAGACCAACCCTTTTGTGTCCAAGCATGACAGAGCGGTTCAGGCCATTGCACACGTTTTGACTTGATGAATTTTCTAGTAAAACATATCATGCTCTGGATTTCAGTTTTTACACTGATTTCCTGTGCGGCTCCTAAAGAATTACCTACTTTCAATTACACGGTTGAACCTTTTCCAGAAAAAATTGATTCCGGTGATTTTAAATTATTGGGAAATAATCTTTTGCAAAAGAATTCATACGATATCTGGGAATTGTATCTCGAAGGAAATCCGCTGGAAAGAGGACTGGCAAACGGAAATCTCACCGAAGAATTGATGTACGAACAGGAAAAAATCTTCGTTTCCAAAATCGAAGAATTGGTTCCTTCGAAATTTCAACAAAATCTGGTGCGTGGTTTTCTGAAGTTTTTCAATCGGAAATTACATAAACATGTCACGGAAGAATACACAGCGGAAATTTATGGAATTTCCGAATTCACATCAGAGGAATTTAATTTCGTGGCGCCGGTTTTCTGGCGAACTTTGTACTTTCACGCTGCACACGACATCGGCCATGCTTTGCAAGATCTGGCAATGGTCGGATGTACTTCCTTTGCGGCTTGGGGCGAGAATTCGGCCGATGGAAAATTAATCCTCGGTAGAAACTTCGATTTTTATATCAATGATGAATTTTCTGAAAATAAAATCATTGCTTTCATCAATCCTGACGAAGGTCATAAACACGCCATCGTCACTTGGCCGGGATTTGTGGGCGCGGTTTCCGGAATGAACGAAATAGGAATTACCGTCACGATCAACGCCGGAAAATCTTCCATTCCGTTAGTCGCTAAAACGCCAATTTCATTGGTGGCGAGAGAGATTTTGCAATATGCCGGAAATTTTGAAGAAGCGATAGAAATCGCTAAAAAAAGAGAAGTTTTTGTAGCCGAGTCGATTATGGTCGGCAGTGCCGAGGAAAAATCAGCGATTTTAATCGAGGTTTCACCAAGGAAATTCGATGTGTATCGGGTGGCGAGTTCCGCCGATTTATTGGTTTGTTCCAATCATTTTCAAAGCGAAATTTATCAGTCCGATAAAAAAAATCAGAAAGCCATTGCTGAGTCGCATTCGCAATATCGATTTGAAAAAATGAATGAATTAATCGCTGAAAATCCACCGGTTTCACCGGAAATTGCAGCCGATTTTTTACGAAATAAATCAGGATTGAATGAACTGGAAATCGGATATGGAAACGAAAAAGCAATCAATCAGCTTTTGTCGCATCACGCCGTGATTTTTAAACCGGAAGACCGCTTGATGTGGGTTTCGGCCAATCCCTATCAGCTGGGCGCTTTTGTGGCTTATGACCTGAATGAGGTGTTTGAAAAAATGGAAAACGGCGATTGGGGAGATTTTTCGGTGGAAGAATTGATCATTCCCGAAGATGAATTTTTGCATTCAGACGAATTCCAAAATTATTTAGCATTTAAAAAAGAAATGAAACGTTTTGAAACAGATGAAATGATTTCGGAAAAGGAAATTCATTCGTTCATCCAATTAAATCCGGAATTTTGGAAAACCTATTTTTTGGTGGGCGAATATTATTTCGAAAGAAAAAATTATAAAAAAGCCCTGGAAAATTATAAAATTGCTCTGGAAAAGGAAATTACAACCGTTCCCGACCGTGAATTTTTGGAAAAAAGAATTCGGAAATCGGAACGAAAGATGAAATAAAATGATAAAACTACCCGAAATAGAAAGAAAATCAAAAGAAGAAATCAAAGCTTTTCAAAATGAACTTCTAAAAAAGCAATTGGGTTACCTTCAAGAAAATTCAGCATATTATTCGGAATTATTTAAGAATCAAAATATTGATATTGAGTCAATTAATTCGGTAGAAGATCTTATAAAAATTCCGGTTACGACCAAAGATGAACTTCAGAAATACAATGAGAAATTTCTTTGCGTTCCCAAATCTGAGATTGCTGATTATGTTTCGACTTCGGGTACTTCGGGTGATCCGGTCTTGATTGCGATGACCGATGAAGATTTGGAGCGATTGGCGTACAATGAAGCTTTGTCTTATGATTGTGCTGGGTTAAATACTGGAAATACTCTTCAGCTTACGACGACTTTGGATCGTCGATTTATGGCCGGACTGGCGTATTTTTTAGGAGCTCGAAAAGCCGGAATTGGCGTGGTAAGGGTGGGTTCGGGCGTACCGGAACTACAATGGGACACCATCCGAAAAATCAAACCCGATGCGCTGATTTGTGTTCCTTCGTTCTTGTTGAAAATGATTGAATACGCTGAAGAAAACAACATCGATTATCGGAATTCAAGTGTGAAAAAGGTAATTTGCATTGGCGAACCTTTGCGCAATCAGGATTTTTCGGACAATGTTCTGGCGTCCAAAATTAAATCAAAATGGCCTTTGGAATTGTATTCGACCTATGCTTCCACCGAAATGGCGACGGCTTTTACCGAATGCGAAGCCGGAATGGGCGGTCATCATCATCCGGAATTGATTATCTGCGAATTTCTGGATGAAAATGATCAGCCGGTGACTGAGGGCGAAGCCGGTGAGTTAGTCGTTACGACGCTGGGTGTGAGGGGAATGCCGTTGTTGCGTTATAAAACCGGAGACATTGTAAAGCCTTATCACGAAAAATGCAGTTGTGGCCGTACGACTTTTCGTTTGGGGCCACTTGTGGGGCGGAAACAGCAGATGATTAAATACAAAGGAACTTCACTTTATCCGCCGTCTTTGCTCGATTTATTGAATGATTTTGAGGAGGTGAAACATTATGTAATTGAAGTTTTTTCGAGTGAAATTGACGAAGATGAAATTCAGGTCAAAGTTTTTTCCACCAATGAAACGGATGAGATGCTGGATCGAATCAAAGACCGTTTCCGCGCCAAAGTCCGGGTGAGTCCGCGGATTCAATTTGTTTCCGAACCGGAAATACTGAAAATAAAATTTCCTGAAAATTCGAGGAAAGCCATCACATTTTTAGACAATAGAAAGAGTTAAAACCGTTTAGAGGTGGTTTTTGAGTTCGGTCAGTTTGTGGATAACCGGGATTTCTTCCACCCACATATGATTTTCATTGAGCGGGTTGAAGAAAATGGCTTGCATACCCAAGCGATGAGCACCTACCATATCGGCAATCCAGTCGTCACCAATGTAAACTGAGTTTTCAATTCTGGCATCTGACTTTCCGATTGCTGTAAGAAATGCTTTGGCGTCCGGTTTTGGTGCGCCGGCTTCCTCGGCGGTGGTAATCGTTTCCATATAATCTTTGATGAGACAACCGTTTATTTTTTGGTGTGTGACTTCTTCAAATCCGTTGGAAAGGATGTGCAATTGATACTTTCCGTGCAGGTATTTGAGGATTTCTTCGGTTCCTTCCACCACATAATTGGACGTGGTTACTTCATCCACAAATCTTTGTTCGTACTCCATTGCAAAATCTGCTGTCGGAATTCCCATATTGGCAAAAGCTTCGGGAAAACGACGGGCACGAAGCTGTTCTTTGGTCAGTTTTCCGTCACGGTAATCTGCCCAAAGCTGTTCATTGCTTTCATAATAATGCGGATAAAATTCTTCGAATGAATATCCGTAGGTATCTTTTATCTGAAATTCTTCGTAAAGTTTGACAAGTGTGATTTTGGCGTTTCGTCTGTAATCCCAAAGTGTGTTGTCCAAATCAAAAAAGATGTGCTTGATGTTTTCCATAAGCCTGCAAAAGTATAAAGTTTAATGTTTAAAGTTCAATGTTCGGGGTTAATTATTAGTTTTGTTTTAAATTCATTTTGATTTGCGAATCAACCGGAAACAATTTCAAACCAAAAATTTCAAAGGCGTGCTCTCCTTGCTTGCGGGAAATACGATTTCCAAGGTCATCGTGACGATTGGAGGGATGATTCTCGCAAATTATTACGGGCCTGAGAGTTATGGTTTTTACAATGTTTTCCTGAGCTATGTTTTGATTTTACCTGTTTTATCAGGTCTGCGGCTTGACAACATCATGATTTTGCAGAGGGGAAGCAAAGAGGTTCGGAATCTTTTCAGCGGAATTATAGTCATTTCCTTTTTACTGAGTTTCCTGATGATAACAGTGATGGCTGTTATGAAACTCTTGAATGTGTTTTCGTTTCAGATGTCTTATTTTCTCCTTTTTCTTACGGGACTTGGATCAATTCTGACGGCTTGGAACCTGACACAAAACAACATGTTTACGAAGTATAAACTTTTTAAACAAATTTCTACTGCGTTTGTGATTTCTTCTGTTTTTTCGGTTGTATTTCAGACGATTTTTTATTTCATCGGTCTGACTGATAATGGTTTGATTTATGGCTGGATTTTGGGGCTGATCGCTTCTTTTCTTTATAATTTGAGAGTTTCCAAAGGTCAAATTATAAAAGTAAATATTCCGATGTTTAGACAAAGTGTGAAGGAGCATATTGAAATTGTCAAATTCACTTATCCGTCTGATTCCTTGAACGCTATTGCCAATAATATACTTCCTATTTTGGTGATTTTCTATTTTACATCGGCAGAAGTAGGGTTGTACGGGATGGCTTTCAAAATTCTCTCGGTTCCACTTGTTTTGCTGTCGGGATCTGTTTCGAGAGTTTATTTTCAGAAAGCTGTTTCGCTTAATCATTCCAATAAAAAGAGTTTGGAGAAACTGACCTATAAGGTAATTGTTTCAAATGTGGCCATCATTTTTGTCTTTGTGATTTTTATGAATACACTGGGAATTTATTTGCTCGACTTATTTCTGAAAGACGCCTGGGACGGAGTGGGAGCTTATGTTCTGGCTTTGTCTTTCTGGATTCTTGCAAGAAGTGCGATGAATCCGATTGCGCCTTTGGTAGTTGTGCTCAAAAAAAATCATTATTCGTTGATTTTCAATATCTATTTATTATTGTCAAATTTGATTGCAATTTATTTAGGTGTGCTGAAAAATGATTTTCTATATTGCGTTTGGATTTTCTCGATTCTGTCTGGAATCGGTTATTTAGTATTGCTGGGAATGGTTTTATACAATTTGAAAAAAAATGTCAAAGTATCAGAAAGTTAACTGGAAAAAGAAACTGGATTTTTGGTTGTTTGGCTGGATTGTGAACTGGGCGTATCCGGAATATTATCGGCCAAAATATGGCTATAAATCTTATAGGAATATTTTTATTTATAACTTAATTCCTCAGAAAATTTTTGGAATCAATCGTCATGTCCCCTGGCCAGTTCATTTTACTTCCCGTGTAGGAAATCCTGAAAAAATCAAGACTGGGATTATGAGTGATCCAGGAGATAATATCGGGATTTATATACAGGCAAACATGGGGATAGAAATCGGCCATAATGTGGGAATAGGTGCCGGTTCGGCGCTTATTTCTTCGAATCACAATCATAATGACCATTCGGTTCATGATGAAGTCCGACCGATAAGAATCGGTAATAATGTTTTTATTGGAGCCAATTCAGTTATACTTCCCGGAATTCAGATTGGAAATAATGTAGTAATAGGAGCGGGGTCAGTGGTGGCAAAAGATATTCCTTCCAATTCTATAGCGGTGGGAAATCCTTGCAAAGTAATCAAGGAGAAACAGCCTTATATTGAGAGATTCGATCAGATTGAATTTAACCGAAAAATTCCGGAAAAGTATAAAGATTACTTCAGTTCTTATTGAGTTATTCACTCCGTATTATTGATGTACGGTGTTTTTCGAAATTTTTGAAATCCCGTCCGTGTGCATCCACGATTTTTCCTTTTCCTTTGAAAATTATTTTTGAGTTTTTGTTCAGTTTTATATAGGATTGGGGCGGTAAGATGATTGAATCTGAAATAACGAGCGTTTTGTCCCGTGCCAGTTCAAAATTATGATAAAATCTGCGTGGTCTGTCCCAAACGGTGTCTTCTTTCAGGAACCAGACTGCACCGTATGCGGACTCCGGAGTGACAAATTGTATAAGGTTTGTTCTTGTCAGGTTCCAGTGCATTTTCTTGATTTCGGTAGGGGGGAGCCAGTTTCTTTTGTGGTTGTGCTTTTGCGACATTAGAGAAAAAACACATTTATTGGCTCCATGATATTCATTGGAATGAGAAAGCCCTAAATTATGACCTTGTTCATGTGCCAATGCATGCCCTAACCACCATCCTTTTGTGACGGACCAATCTGTGTCATAATTTTTAGGTGACTGATATTTTTGCATTAAATATGCGGGATACCTGTTGGGTGCATGAAGCTGTGAACTCCTGTTTAAATCCGTGGAGCTTGGTAACTGAGCCGCAAGATTCCCAGCAAGATCATAACCTTCACCTTTTTTCTTCACCAAATCATCAAACCGTTTTCCGTTTTGAGTAAAATAGACATTTATAGCCTTGGGTAGGTTCAGTTTAGAGATTGAGTCATCTAGCGGCTTTATATACCAGTGTTCAGTTGGACTGAATCCTCCAAATTTCTTTTCTTCCGGTAGGGCTCCACTGTTGAGATAATCCCAGTAGTAGCTATTTTTAACCGGAATGATATTATAAACAAAACGGATTTTTGCATCTTTTATAAAATCTGTCCCCGTATAGCAACCTGTAAGATCGGCAGGTTTTTGAAAATTTGAAAAAGTTTTATTTGATTGATCCAGATATTCTAGCAATAAACTTTTTTCTTCCGGATTGTTTAAATCAAAATTCCCTGTTCCGTCATCTTTATATAAAATCACAGCATTAACTCGAATGGTCAATTGCTGATAGGATTCTGCAAAAGGATAACTATAATGTTCAGGATCTTTTTTTTGCGCTATGAGACCCATTGTAAAACTTAAAAACAAGCATACCAGAATTTTTTTCATTGGAGTTCTACATTTTAGTCATTGCAATTTACAAAAACTATACTTTACGAAAAACCAACTCTATTTCTAATTATAAATGATCATTAAAAAGGTTTACCTTAATTTGCTAAGTGTTTTTTTTAAAAAAGCCGGGAATTCAAAGTTTGAAAAATTTTTAAAATATCTTTTTTCAGCACCAAATCCTTCGATGAAAGAAGCTACGCCGGGAATCATAGAACCTTCAAAGTCCAATAAAAGGTTTTGAGTCGCTTCTGTTTCAATTAAATGATTTTTGATAAAAGCAGATGAATTATACTTATCTAATTCTTTATGACGGTAAAAAGCAAGACAATAGATTCTGTTCTTTGAATATACGAAGGCTTGGGCTGCAATATATTTGCCCTCCTTTTTTATATAAAATAATCGCAAGGAATCCTTTTCCAAAAGCTTTAAAAGTAAACTGGACTTCATTTCCATTTCAGAAATAGGATTGAGAAGCGAATAAAAATCTTTCTGTAGCTTATAAAAAAAGTTAAGATTCCAGCTTTTCTCAACTTCTAAATTATGATTTTTGGATCGGTTTATATCTTTCTTCCTTTTGTCCTTGTAACCCGTACGAATAGCTTTATATTCGGAACTTAAATCCAGGATAAAATTGGTTCTTCTTTCTCCTTCTGGCTGATAACGTTCCGTATTTTCCTCGTTGAAATGATAGGCTCGAACCTTGTATCGATGCAGTTTTTTTTCGAATTCACGGAAAAGCTCATCCGAAATTTCTTCTTTGTAAAAAACACCTAACTGCTGACAATAAATCGGTTGCAAAACAAATTTAATCCCAAATTTATATTGCAAAGGAATCGGCATAATTACCTCATAATCACCAAACACCAAGCATTCCCATTTTTCCTCTGTCAAAATATCCAAATACCAATGTTCGGCATAAATCCTATAATTCGAAGCATCATTTAAGGCTTTCGAATATTTATCTACATCTAAATCTTTGCGTTTTATTTTTTGGAGTTTGAACATTATGACTGATAAAATTCCGGAGTTAAATAAAATACTGTATCAATAAAATATAATATTCCATTATTCGAGATCACATTCTCATCGTGCAAATCTTCGAAAATTAATCCAATTTCTTTATTAAATTAGTCATTATTTCGGGTTCTCTCGAAATGATTGTTTGACAAAAATAGCTCAACAAGCTTCAAATCAGCCATTTCAGTGGAAGTTATAAACTTTGTTTTACAACTGAATGTAATTCTTCATTTATTTTTCTAAATCCTAAAAGTTCATATTCAGTAGAAGGAAAAAAGTAATTGTGAATTAGTAGGCTGTTGAAATAATCTGACCAAGACTCATAAAAAATAGCATCATTAAGCTTAATAACATATTGATCATCTAGCCGATAAACCTTTTGCTCAGCACCTTCTGTTAAATAATTATCTGAAGAAATTTCTGACTCAAACCAAAAGTCTTCCTTAGTTATAAACTCTGATAAATAGATTGCTTCTTCTTTTTTGAAGTACTTTTCTTTTGAAGAAACTGAACTTGCTTTTTCATTTCTTCTAAGGTATAGCTGGAATTTTTTGAAAGATTTGCTTCTGCCTTTCGATTCATTTCCGAAAATGAGATTTTGTAGTTCATTTTTTAAATTTTTCATGGAATTCAATCCTCCCAAAGTTACTAAATTTTTATTCAACCAAACTTTCCATCACTTTTCCCCAACCTTCCCACTGCTCGCGGAAATTGGAATTATGAAAAAGCACAACCATTTCTCCATTGACTTTTTCGATTTCCGATTTTAATCTTTGAACCTCATCAATCGATTCTTCTACCGATAAGTTCATATAGTTGCGCAACGTCACATCCATCGCACAAAAAGGATGAACTTTTAATTTGGTTTTAATTTCTTTCGATAAATCATACCAGAAAAACGGTGTACAAGTTCCGGCTCTGAATCCGGTTTCATCGGCATAAGCCATCGAATAATCTTCCCAGATTCCGTTCTGAATCAGGTTTCGATAAGTTTCAGGAAAACGAAGCATGATATAATGTTGTCTGGATTTCTTGATTTTCTGACCAAGGATCTTTTCCAATCTTTCGATTTCCTTTTTCAGTTTTTCAGGCTGCGAATTGGAAGCATAGGAAGGATGAATTCCTGATTCCGCCCACTGCGAAACTTCTCTTATTTTTTGTGCAAAATTCAAATTCCCAACCGGATTATTTTTATCGAACTTTCCATAATCGGCCATCAACCAAAAAAAAATCATGCTGATGTTATTGTCTTTTTTGTCATTCCGAGGAATCGAGGAATCTAAAAAAGATTGAAAGAATTCAAATGTATCAAAAGGATCATTTTCTTTTCCTGAAATAATTTTTCTTCGCTTCGCCAATTCTTTGAAATTCAGCTTGGTGAAATCTTTCAGAAAAGCGCCATAGGTTCGTTTGAAACCTTTGTTCCGATACTTCCAAACCTGATCAACATCACAAGTTAAAACTAGTTCAAATTTCCTTTTTTTAAATTCCATTTGCGGATGTTTCGATTTCAATTCTTTCTGAAATTCCAAAATCCAATTGTCCACAAAAGGCGTTTTATACACTTTTCCTTTGCCGGAAATCCGACCGTGCAAATCTCGTTCTTGCGGTAAATATTCTTCGTATCGACTCAAGGCAAAAAACAGTTTCCCGACCGGATGCAATGCTTCAAATTTCACCGAACCAAAAATCCCGGTTTCCTGCATAAACTCATCGGATTTCAAATGAATTTCATCGGAAAATTGATCTTTTGAATAATTTATTTTAGGCAAATCCGATGCTTCAAAAAACTGGACATTACTTGTCAGTTCAAAATCCAATCCCGAGAATTCACGCAATATAAAATCAAAAATATACTGAACACGTGGTGAAATTTTCTCGGTATAAATCAGGATTTTCTGCATTTAAAAGTTTGATGTTTAAAATTTAAGGTTCAAAGTTAATTGTATTTGACACGACAGCAGAAAGTTTTCTATTCTCTATGTTCTAACTCACAATTTCCCTTCATCGGCGAAGCTAAAGTACGATTTCTGATTTAAAATCAGGTGGTCGAGCAGTTCGATGTCCAAAGTTCGGGCTGCCGTTTTGATTTTTTCGGTAAGTCTATAATCGTCACGGCTGGGATTGAGATTCCCGGACGGATGATTGTGCGCCAGAATAATTCCGGTGGCGTATTCTTCCAAGGCAATTTTCATGATAATCCGAACGTCCACCGCCACATAACTGATGCCACCTCGACCGATGAGTTCTTTTTTCACTACGAAATTTCCTTGATTTAAGAACAAAACCCAGAATTCTTCCACATTCAAATCGCCAATGATGCTCTGCATGACCTGGAAAATATCGCGACTTCGGGTAATTTTGGGTTTTTCAGGCAATTCCTGAATGGCTTTTCGCCGACCGATTTCAAGGGCCGTAATGATACTAATGGCCTTGGCTTCACCGATTCCTTTGAATTTGCACAAATCCTTGATACTGAGCCGTGAAAGATTATTCCAATTATTATCGACCGAATTCAGAATTCGTTTGGCAAGTTCCACCGCCGATTCTTCCCGGGAACCACTTCCCATGATGATGGCCAATAGTTCCGAATCGGAAAGTGCACGCTCTCCTTTTAGTGAAAGTTTTTCACGCGGACGGTCATCCTCCGCCCAATTTTTAATGGATTTCTGTTGGTAATTCATTTGTTTCAGGTTTTGGGTAGTCTAAAATTAGCCAATAAATTCCTGAAAACAAATTATTGGCTCATCCGAGCGTTTTTCTTCCATTCGATCAGTCCATTTACCGCTAAAATGGTGAACACCAAATACTGAATAGACGAAATCGCATAACCTTTGTAGAGCAATAAAGGAATCATAATTAAATCACCAATAATCCAAAAAATCCAGTTGTCTACTTTTTGTTTGGCCATCATCCACATACCAATTAAGAAAATTCCGGTCAGAGAAGCATCGATATAATCCACTGCTGTATAAAAGAAACCCAATTGATGATCGAGCGCGAAGTTAAATCCGCTGTCAATCAAAGGGCGATAATAATAAACCGCCAGTATGAATAAAAAAGTGAAAACAAATAATCCGGCTGCTTTCAGATAATCTTGTTTAGAAGCCCAATATACCTGAACATGTACATGGTCTTCTTCCGTGTTTTTTCGCCAAAGAACCCAACCGTAAACGCTCATAATCGTATAGTAGAAATTAATCAAACTTTCTCCGTACAATCCCCAGTTAAAATACAAATAGATATACAAAAACGTAGAAACAATTCCGGTGGGATATACCCAAATGTTTCGTTTCATGGAAAAGAAAACACTGGCAATTCCCAAAAATGCCGCAATGCATTCCAGGATGATTTGAAAGTTTTCGTAGGTTTTGTAGGGTTCTATCAAATACGCTAAAATTTCACTCATAAATCCAATAAAAAAGCCCGACAGTAGTCGAGCTTAAGGTATTATTAAATAATTAATCTCTAGACATAAAAATACGCAAGATGTACCAAAACAATAGCATCAAGGAAGCAAATAATGATAGCGAAGCGGGGATATATTGGTCGGTTGAATACTCATTTTTGATTTGATGAGTTGAGTATAAAATACTGCCCGAGGCTAAAATAACCATTCCAACCGAAAACCATAAACCTAAATTAAATCCAAAAACGACGCCTGCGACAATTAAACCTAAGGCGATAAAAAAACCAACGGTGAGTCCGGTTCGTAAAAATGAGAAATCGGTTTTGGTTAACATAACTGCCGCTGTCAATCCTAAAAACATACCTGCTGTAATAATTCCGGCTTGCATCACCATTTGAGGGCCACCGCCGTAATACATTGCGATATAAAGAATCGGAACAAAAATCAAAGCTTGAGCAACGATATAGAGTAAATAACCTAAATATTGCTGGCTTTTATTGGCGGTTTTGTAAGCTAAATTTTGAGCAAACCAAGTCACGGCCATAAAACCACCCAATAAAAGCAACCATGAGTATCCTTGTAAAGACAACATCATGTTGACAATGGTTTCTGATCGTAAGAAAAACGATTCGATAAGGATAAAAGCAGCTACCCCAAGCGCCACATGTGAATATGTTTTTCTATAAAATGTTGCTTTTTCAATCTCAGTAGCTTGGGCTACCAGAATAGGGTTATTAGTGTATTCCATTAGTTAAATTTTGCTAAAGATAAAAAATTAATCAGATGTGAATAAGTTTTTAATTCATTCTACATCCAGCACCCAAACCAGGTAATAATCCTCCACTTTGGTGTAGTAGGAAATAAATTTCTCGCTTTTCCTTTCATCGGAAATCCAACTTGAAATCGGTGTGTTTTCTTTTAACTCAAAGGGTTCTACCCGATAATGATGCAAGAAATTCCAGAGGTTTCCGCCGTTTAGTTTGTACAATCCTTCCTTAATTCCCCAAATCACATGCAGGTATTCTTCTTCTCTTTCCTTGGGAATCCAATCGGCTTCATCCTCACGAATGAATTTCTCCTTGATGTTTAAAATTTTATGCGGACGGCTTTTTTCAATATCAATCCCAATGTTGAACTTGCTAAGTCCGATGCATACCATATCAAATGAATGCGTGATGGAAAGTTGTTTGCTCGACGGCAAATAAGGTTTTCCGTTTTTGTGGTAATAGACATCAAAATCCAAATCTAATTCTTTCAGACAAGCGCGCAGTCCCAAATATTCTTTGGCTTGTTTCGGACCCAAAGTCAGGTATTTCATAATCCGATACGGACTCAACTGAAGATATTCCAGCAATTCCTCGTCGGACTCCGTAGTTTTCCAACCCACGATCCGTGTGAATTCATCATGATGTAAAGAATTGATAAGGGGCATTTTAACTTTGTAAAATTAGTTTGTACCTTTGCACTCCGAAAACTTAAACATTTCAAAATTATAATAAATAAACCGAATATGAGTACACAAGTTGAATACATTCCTTACAAAGTAAAAGATATATCGCTGGCTGACTGGGGAAGAAAAGAAATCAAATTGGCGGAAGCCGAAATGCCCGGATTGATGGCCATCCGTGAAGAATACGGGCCTTCACAACCGCTGAAAGGAGCAAGAATCGCCGGATGTCTGCACATGACCATCCAAACGGCTGTTCTGATTGAAACTTTGGTTGCTTTGGGCGCTGAAGTTACTTGGTCTTCTTGTAATATTTTCTCGACTCAAGATCATGCTGCGGCTGCAATTGCAGCTGCCGGAATTCCGGTTTATGCTTGGAAAGGAATGAATGAAGAAGAATTCGATTGGTGCATCGAACAAACTTTGTTTTTTGGTGAAGACAGAAAACCATTGAACATGATTTTGGACGATGGCGGGGATTTGACCAATATGGTTTTTGATAAATACCCGGAATTAACCGCTGAAATTAAAGGTCTCTCAGAAGAAACCACTACAGGTGTTCACCGTTTGTACGAAAGAATGGTCAACGGAACTTTGGTGATGCCGGCCATCAACGTAAATGACTCGGTAACCAAATCCAAATTTGATAATAAATACGGTTGTCGTGAATCGGCAGTGGATGCAATTCGTCGTGCAACGGATGTGATGTTGGCCGGAAAAAGAGTAGTCGTTTGTGGATACGGTGACGTGGGCAAAGGAACTGCGGCTTCTTTCCGTGGAGCAGGTTCGATCGTAACCGTAACGGAAATCGACCCGATTTGTGCTTTGCAAGCTGCGATGGAAGGTTATGAAGTGAAAAAACTGGATACCGTTGTGCAAACAGCCGATATCATCATCACAACGACCGGAAACTTCAACATCGTTCAGGGAAAACATTTCGAGAAAATGAAAGACAAAACCATCGTTTGTAACATTGGTCACTTCGACAATGAAATCGATATGGCTTGGCTGAATGAAAACTTTGGTTCAACCAAATACGAAGTAAAACCTCAAGTGGATGTTTACAATGTCAACGGAAACGAAATCATCATTTTGGCCGAAGGCCGTTTGGTGAATTTGGGTTGTGCTACCGGTCATCCATCCTTTGTGATGTCCAATTCATTCTCGAACCAAACTTTGGCTCAAATCGAATTGTGGAATCATTCCGACAAATACGAAAACAAAGTTTATACTTTACCGAAACATCTGGATGAAAAAGTAGCGGCTTTGCATTTGGCTAAACTGGGTGTAGAACTGGAAACATTGACGCCTGAACAAGCGAAATACATCGGGGTGGAAGTAGAAGGACCTTTCAAGCCGGAATATTATAGATATTAATCGATTTACGAAGTTCGAAGTTAAATTAAAACCTGTCAGGATTTAAAATCCTGACAGGTTTTTTTGTGGCACAACGAGTTCAAAATTCTGAAAATAAAAAAATCCCGAAAGGCAACTTTCGGGATTTTGTATCTATTTTGGATTGAATTAATTCGCCAAAATTGTCACCACATTATTGCTCATTTCTACTACGCCGCCTGATACTTCAAAGAGATAAACCAATTCGTTACCCGGGGCTTTCTCCAATTTCCCTGAAACATTGTCAAAATCGGCAACTGTTTTAGAGTGCAACTTGATTTTGATGGTTCCTTTGTCAAGCGAAGAAACGATAGGGGCGTGGTTGTTCAGCATCTGGAATTCACCGTCTTTACCAGGAACCGACACCGAATCCACTTCTCCTTCAAAAATCACATGTTGTGGTGTTATGATGTGTAATTTCATTTCTAAATCTTGTTTAAGGTTTAAGGTTCAATGTTTAAAGTTCAACTTGAAACCTTAAACTTGAAACTTTAAACGAATTAAGCATTAACTTCAGCCAACATTTTTTCTCCGTGCTCGATCACATCTTCGATGGTACCTTTCAGGTTGAACGCAGCTTCCGGATATTGGTCTACTTCACCGTCAAGGATCATGTTAAATCCTTTGATGGTATCTTTGATATCAACCAAAACTCCCGGGTTTCCTGTAAACTGCTCGGCCACGTGGAAAGGCTGAGACAAGAAACGCTGAACACGTCTTGCGCGGTGTACAACTTGTTTGTCTTCCTCAGAAAGTTCTTCCATACCCAAAATCGCGATGATATCTTGAAGTGCTTTGTATCGTTGTAAGATTTCTTTTACTCTTTGTGCACAGTTGTAATGTTCGTCTCCCAAAATCTGTGGAGTCAAAATTCTGGAGGTAGAATCCAATGGATCCACCGCCGGATAAATACCCAAAGATGCAATCTTACGAGACAATACCGTTGTGGCATCCAAGTGAGCAAAGGTCGTTGCTGGAGCTGGGTCAGTCAAGTCATCCGCAGGTACGTAAACCGCCTGAACGGAAGTAATGGAACCTCTTTTTGTCGAAGTAATTCTTTCCTGCATCGCACCCATCTCAGTTGCAAGCGTAGGCTGATAACCTACCGCCGATGGCATACGACCCAAAAGCGCCGATACCTCAGAACCTGCCTGTGTAAAACGGAAGATGTTGTCGATGAAGAAAAGTACGTCACGTCCTTGTCCTGAACCATCACCATCACGGTAATATTCAGCCAAAGTCAATCCGGACAATGCTACACGTGCACGTGCTCCCGGAGGTTCATTCATCTGACCAAATACGAAAGCCGCTTTGGATTCTTTCATCACTTCCTTGTCTACTTTTGACAAATCCCATCCTCCTTCTTCCATAGAATGCATAAATTCATCACCATATTTGATGATACCTGCTTCCAACATCTCACGCAGTAAGTCATTTCCTTCACGGGTTCTTTCACCTACCCCGGCAAATACAGACAAACCACCGTGTCCTTTTGCAATATTGTTAATCAACTCCTGAATCAATACGGTTTTACCTACTCCGGCACCACCAAACAATCCGATTTTACCTCCTTTTGCATAAGGCTCAATCAAGTCGATAACTTTGATACCTGTATATAAAACTTCTGATGAAGTAGATAAATCTTCGAATTTCGGAGCCGGTCTGTGAATCGGTAATCCGTTTGTTTTATCAATATTTCCCAATCCGTCAATGGCATCACCCACTACGTTGAATGTACGTCCATTCACGGCTTCACCAATCGGCATGGTAATAGGCGCTCCCAAATCAATTACTTCCTGTCCTCTCTGTAATCCATCAGTTGAGTCCATCGCGATACAACGAACTGTATCTTCACCGATGTGCTGCTCAACCTCAAGAATCAAGGACTCTTTTCCAGCTCTTGGAATTTCAAGTGCATCATAAATTTGCGGAAGACTTTCTGCGTTTTCAAACACTACGTCGATTACCGGACCGATAATCTGTGCGATTTTACCTTTACTTTGGTTTGCCATTGTATAAAGATTAAGTATTTTAAATTTTCGTGCAAATATAAGCCAATCAACCGATTAAAAACGAAGGAATAATAAGATTTTTGTCAGTATTTTAATTTAAACTGTATTTAGCTGGATTTTAGCGAAATTAATCAGATTTTCAAGGGATTATAAATTTTTAAAATTTAATAAAAAAGGATTCTTACCTAATATTCAGACTGAACTTTTAAATTTGCTACCGATGAAGATTTTCAACCACATTAGCGAATGTAAAAATTTAAAAAATCCGGTGCTGACTTTGGGTATGTTTGATGGAATTCACATCGGACATCAGGCCATTATTCGTCAACTCAATGAAATTGCGGAAAAAGAAAACGGAGAAAGTGTTTTGCTGACTTTTGATCCCCACCCAAGAGTGGTTTTGGGGAAAGCTGCTGATGATTTACAACTTTTAACAACTCTGAATGAAAAAATAGAACTCCTCGAAAATTCAGGATTGGAAAATCTGATTCTTCATCCGTTTACCAAAGTATTTGCAAATCTGAGTGCTGAAGATTTTGTAGAAGAATTATTGGTCAATGAAATCGGCATTCATACTATTGTCATTGGTTATGACCATCATTTTGGGAAAAACAGGCAGGGAAATTTTGAACAGCTTAATGAATTCTCCAAAAAATACAATTTTCAAGTCGTTAAAATCGAAGAAGTAAAATCAGATGGAAATCATATCAGTTCAACTCAAATCAGAAATGCTTTAATTCAGGGAAATGTTGAATTTGCCAATGAAGGTTTGGGAAGAAATTATTCGCTAACCGGAAAAGTAATTCACGGCGATAAACTCGGACGCACACTTGGTTTCCCGACTGCAAACCTCGAAACCGAACGATTCAAACTCATTCCCGGCAACGGTGTTTACATCGTGAAAGCTTTTCTGAAAGATGAAGTTTTTAAAGGTTTGCTCAGTATCGGCACACGTCCGACCGTGACGAATTCCAACGAAAAAAGAGCCGAAGTTTACCTGATGGATTTTGACCGTGAAATTTATGGTGAAACGCTGAAAATTGAAGTTTTACATAAAATCCGTGACGATCAAAAGTTTGATTCGCTACAAGATTTGGTTAAACAAATGAATCTTGACAAAAACTTTGCGGAGCAATACCAAATTTGAAATTGGTTTAAGTTTTGCTAACTTAGATCCGGCTTCTAAATCCGGAAATATGAGAATCCTAAAATTGCTAAGTTTTGCCTTCCTAATTCTTTATTCTTGCAACGAAAAAAAAGAAGAAACCGTTTCTGATATTATTTTGCAGGATACAGATTCCTTAGAATATGTAGGAGAAATCGAATCAGAACCCTCTGCTTTAGCCGATTTGGAGTCCAATTCAACCTTTCAAAACTGGCTGAAATTCTATAAATCTGCAGATTCGGGGATTTCTGTTAGTAATTTCAGTCTAACTGAAGTTCAAAAACTGGACACTATGCGAGGAAATGTTACCGGAAATTTTGATCCTGCATTTGATAAAACCTACGAACCTTTCCTCATTTACAATCCTTCCAAAACTATGTATCTGGACATCGACAGTTATAATTGGTCGATTGACAATGAGGGAGTTGCGCAGTTTGAAGCCGATCAGGAAGTAAATCTTGTAAGTCTGACCGACAAAACCGTGAGCCGTGTTGCTTTTTTCGGGCCTTCACATTGGGTTGATGATGCATTTTGGGTAAGTGATTCCATTTTTGTTTTGCTCGAAAACGGCAATGATAATCAACCCGGAATCATGACCTATAACCTGAAAGATAATTCCATATATCTTTTCAGCAGTGATGAAATCAGCCCTTCCAACAAAAAATACATTCAGTCAAGACTGGAGAAAAATGGCGTGAAGTTTACGCCTTAAAATCCCAATAAATTTTCTAAAGTTTGATTTAAATCTCTATGGTTTGGCTCACCGCCTCCTCTCCATCTTTTTATAATTTTCCCATCGGGGCCAATTAAAATTTTAACAGGTATTGCCGTTATTAAATAATTTGCTTTTAAATCAATCTCATTTTGTTTAATGGAGATTTGAATCCACTGATTCATTTCAAATTTATCGATTGCATTGATCCATTTTTCTAGATTTTCATCTTCAGAAATTCCGATTATTTTTAAGCCTGAATTCTGATATTTCTTATTGACTTCGTGTAAGTAAGGCAAATCATCCAAACAAGGTCTACACCAACTCGCCCAAAAATCAAGCAGGACATAATTTCCTTTGAATTGAGACAAAATTTGAGAATCGCTGTTTATATCAAGCACTGAAAAGTCCGGAGCCATCACGCCATTTCTGCTTTGTTTAAAAGACGGAATGATCTCAAATAATCCTTTCCCTTTGCTGGATTGTTTGATTTTTTCAGTAAGTGAATCTGAGGCCGAATAAATCATTTCGGAAATTTCATCGGCATTTTTATTATACATTCCCCAAATAAGCAGATCGGGAGAAAGATAAGAATCCGGATGAGTCAGAGCGAATTCAACCCCGGATTTTGCAATTTCGAATTTAATTGAGTCTGATTTAAACCAGCGTTTTTCAATTTCTTTTTGTAAACTTTCGTTTTTTCCGACCTCTTTTATTTCATTATTTAATTTTTGCAGCTTTTCATTGTTCTCCTTCATAAGTTGATTGAGAGGTTTCCGCAAAATCCTTAATTTCTCTCTTTCATCTTCAGTTTTAACGCCGCTTATCCGAATCGAACTTAAATCGGCATAATCAAATTGAAACTTAACCGTGTCGGGTTCAATGTAAAAAACTTTATTATCAGTATCGGAATGATAAAAATCTTTGTTTTTGGATAAATAAAAATAAATTGGCTCTTTGATTTCTAAATCATACTCGAATTTATTCCCACTAATCAGCACCGAATCTTTCAAGCCGGGATCATCATAGCCTACATACAAATATTGGCCATTTGCATCAGAATTGGTTTCGCCGATAATTTTAACCTTTCCTTGAGCTAAAAGAGAATTTCCGAAAATTATAATTAATAAAAAACTAAAAAATTTATACACTATTACTTCTTAATCAACTTCTGAATTTGAGTTTCTCCGTTTTCCAATTGAATTTTCAGCACATAAATTCCTTTTGGCAAATCCTGAATATTGATTTGATTGGAGGAATTATATTTTCGGACAATTTTACCTTCAACAGAAATCAACTGAAGTTGTCTGATTGGTTTTTCCGACTGAATATTCACAATTCCTGAACTTGGATTTGGATACACAACGACTGAGGATGCTTCAAAATCTTGGACAGACATCATGATATTATAGGCTTCTCCAAAATCAGGAATTCCATAGCCCAACTGATCGGTTGGATTTTCATATAAATGTGCAGATTTTCTCACATTTTCCCGCATTATTGCGGGGTGAACTTCCGGATAAGCCTGAATCAGACAAGCCATAGCGCCGGCCATAATAGGAGAGGAGAAGGAGGTTCCGCTTGAGAAATCTATCTGACCATTTGGTCGAATGACTGCAGCATTTGAACCCAATGCATCTACGTCCGGTTTAATTCTTCCATCTGCTGTTGGCCCAAAGGAAGAAAACCCTGCCGCCGTATTGTCAGACCGTACCGCACCAATGGTAAATACATCAACCCCATCGGCAGGTGCCGTTATATAATGCCAGGAATCATTCCCAGAATTTCCTGCAGAATTTACTACCATAATTCCTTTTTCAGCAGCAATCTGAGCGCCGCGGGTAATGAAAGTCGTCTGGCCGTCCATGTCTTCATAAGTATAATCATACTTCGGATCGTCAAAATCACTGTAACCCAAAGAAGTGTTGATAACATCTACACCGATGCTGTCCGCTCTTTCAGCAGCAGCAATCCAGTTGACTTCTTCATCGGGTAGTTCATGATCGGTATTTTCTGTGATAAACAAATAAAAATCAGCGTCTATGGCAGTCCCGACAAATTGATTTTCAATGTATCCACCGATTGTGGACAAAACAACTGTTCCGTGTGAGCCACGCGAATAGATATTTTCATTGTTATCAATGAAATTGTATCCGCCTTTAATCTGTCCGTTATTTCTAATGTAAGCAAAACCCGATTCTGTATTTACGCCGGGAAAACCATTGTCCATTACTGCAATTGTAATTCCTTCGCCAGTAAAACCCAGGTTGTGCAGATATTGAAGATTCAGCTGTGTAACTTGTGTTTCTGTTGCGCCGTAAACGAAATCTGTAATTCCATTTTCGGTTTGACTTTCATTCGGAACGAAAAGCTTATTAGTGAGCGGTGTTCCATCTCCTGTTTTGAATTTATTCTGAACAAAAGTTTCGACTTCAGAAACGAAACCGAGCGACTCAGCTTGTGAAATCTGCGCATCGGTACACCATGCAAATATTCCGTTGAACCATTTTGAAATCAATATCGGCTGAATTCCGATGGCTTCTACTTGTGTAACGTAGGCGGTTTCAACAGGAACGTCCTGCATATTTAATTCAATATCATATTTAGCGCGTCTGTCAAGCGATTTTTGAGAAAGCATCAGAAGCGGATTGTCAAAATAGGTATCAGCGGAAGGTTTATCGTTAAATTTAATCAGAACCAGATCCTGTGAGAATAAAAATCCGGTTAGTATTAAAAATAAAAGGGTAATAAATTTTTGCATGTGTGAATTATTTAGAACTGCAAGTTAGTTATTTTCCGAAAAAATTATTCATAAAAAAGGTCTTGCTTTAAATTAAAACAAGACCTAAATATTTCTGACTGAATTAAATCCTAAACTACACCTTGCGCCAGCATGGCATCGGCTACTTTTACAAATCCTGCAATGTTTGCGCCTTTTACATAATCGATATAACCATCATCATTTCTTCCAAATTTCACACAGGAGTCGTGAATGTCACCCATGATTTTGGTAAGAATGCGGTCAATTTCGTCGGCCGACCATTCGATTCGCAATGAATTCTGAGACATTTCGAGTCCAGAAGTAGCAACTCCACCGGCATTGGAAGCTTTGCCCGGCGAGAAAAGAACTTTGTGTTTCTGAAACCATTCGAGCGCCTCGGGTGTCGTGGGCATATTGGCACCTTCCACTACACATTGTACACCGTTTTCCACAAGCATTTTAGCATCTTCCAGATGCAATTCATTTTGAGTTGCACATGGCATAGCGATATCAACTTTTTGCATCCATGGACTTTTTCCTTCGAAATATGGAACGCCATATTTTTCGGCATAAGGTTTTACCACATCATTATTGGAAGCGCGAAGTTCGAGCATATAGTCAATTTTTTCACCCGAAATTCCATCTTCATCATAAATATGTCCGTCCGGACCGGATAGGGTTACTACTTTTGCGCCCAGTTCTGAAGCTTTCGTCACCGCACCCCAGGCAACATTTCCGAAACCTGAAACGGCAATGGTTTTTCCCTGGATTTCTTCTGCATTATTTTTCAGCATAGCCTTCAAGAAATAAACCGCACCGTAACCTGTTGCTTGCGGACGAAGTAAAGATCCGCCCCAGCTCATTCCTTTTCCGGTAATCACACCCGTGAAATCATTGTGAAGTTTTTTGTACATACCGAACATATAACCGATTTCGCGCGCACCCACGCCTATGTCTCCTGCGGGAACGTCTGTGTTGGGACCAATGTGACGGTATAGTTCTGCCATGAAAGCGTGACAAAAACGCATGATTTCGGAATCTGATTTTCCTCTCGGATCGAAATCAGAACCACCTTTGGCACCACCCATCGGCAAAGTTGTCAAAGCATTTTTAAATGTTTGTTCAAATGCGAGAAACTTCAAAATACTTAAATTCACACTCGGATGAAAACGAAGCCCGCCTTTGTAGGGCCCGATGGCCGAATTCATCTGAATCCGATAACCTCTGTTCATCTGGATCTGCCCTTTGTCATCTACCCAGGGAACTCTGAACGTAATGGTTCTTTCCGGCTCGGTCATTCTCAGTAAAAGATTCTGACCATAATAAATTTCTTTGTCAACGATATACGGAAGGATTGTTTCCGCCACTTCTCTTACGGCTTGTAAGAATTCCGGCTCGTGTGGATTTCTTGCTTCCACTTCCACCATGAAATCATGTATGATTTTCTCCATTTGACTTTAATTTGTTTTAAACAAATTTATATTTTTCTCAAATTTGACAAGTAAATTTTTCGCTTTTTTTAATTTAACCCATAGAATTTTCCCGAAAATGCTTTTATCACTCCTTTCAGCTCCAAATTGAGGAGGATGCTGTTCAGTTTAAATACCGGTAATTTCAGATTGTTTGAAAGTGCGTCTATTTGTTGTCGTCCATTGGTTTTGATAAATTCATAAATCAGCTTTTCTTCAGGCTCTAATTCAATGAAAAGTTCTGTCTGAACGGGTTTAGGTTTTGATTTCAAATTAAAATAGCTCAACAAATCATCTGCATTTCTGATCATCACTGCTTGATTGGTTTGGATAAGATGGTTACATCCCAGACTAAATTTATCATCCACCCGACCGGGAACTGCAAAGACTTCACGATTGTATGAATTGGCGTACTGAGCCGTTGCCAGCGCGCCTCCTTTTTTTGCTGACTCCACTACCACAACGGCGTCGCAAAGTCCGGCGATGATGCGGTTTCGAAGTACAAAATTCATCGCTTCGGCATTGTGAAAAGTTGAATATTCTGTGAGAAGTGCTCCGTTTTGAATGATTTCCCTGGCATCTTTTCGGTGAGCCGATGGCGAAATTCTGTTCAGTCCGTGGGCAAGTACCGCTACATTTGGAATTTGGTGCCGGATAGAATTCCGATGGGCTTCGATATCGCATCCATAGGCGAGCCCACTGATGATGCCGATTTTCTGTGTGGCCAATTCATCCAGCAAATCTTCTATAAATTTCTTTCCATACAAAGTCATTTGCCGCGTGCCAACAATGCCAATCTGAAGTCTTTCCTGAAAGGAATAATTTCCTTTTTTGAACAGAATTAAAGGTGAATCCGAACAGTTTTTTAGTTTCTCCGGATATTCATTTGAAGTAATTTCAAGGATTTCGATTTCGTTTTTGGCACAAAACTGAATTTCCTTTTCGGCCAGTTCCAAAAGTTCAGATGATTGAAAATTTGAAATCAAATCCATTCTTCCACGGAAAATTTCTTTTAATTCTTTTCGTGGAAGGTTCCAAAGTTCTTTGGGCTCAACGACTTTGATAATTTTTCGTTGATTAATCGGCCCGATTCCCGGAACATAAGTTAGTGCCAGTAAATGGAGAAGGTCAGGGTTCATTCCCCTAAATTAATAAAAGTTTATTAACAATTTATCTACGACCGGGTTTTTTATCTTTTTTAATTTGTAATTTTGGGTTATGAATTTGGAAAAATATATCTCAACCTTATTGTATCGCCACGATTGTGTGGTGGTGCCTGAGTTTGGTGCATTTATCGCCCAAAAAACCAATGCCGGTTATACGTCAGAAACTTCTGTCTTTACCCCACCTTCCAAACAGATTGCTTTCAATCCTTCGCTGGTGAAAAACGACGGATTATTGATTCAGGAAATGGCGCAGTTTGGCGGAATTTCATTTGAAAAGGCAAAAGATGAAGTTGAAAACGCTGTTCAATTCTGGAAAAATCATCTCAACATCAATTCTACTTTGGTATTACCCGAATTGGGAACGCTCAAAAAAGATGAAAACGGACTTTTAAGCTTTGAACCGTCCGGCAGAAATTATCTTCTGGATTCATTTGGTTTGGAAAGTGTAAGAGCTAAATATATTTTACCTTCAGAAACTACCGGTACATCGACCATCTGGTGGAAAGTAGCGGCAGTAGTTCCCATTTTGATTGGTGGATTTCTATATTTTGGCAAACCGCAACCGGTAACCGATTTCGTGAACCAACAATGGAGTGGTTTCGTTTCGCCGGTTCTGAATCCCAATGTCAAAGCTGCACCAGCAGTAATTTCGCCGATAAAATCGGTGGAAACGGAAGCTGAAACTTATAAAAATGAAGTTTTAACCGTACATGATTATCAGGTAATTTCAGGTTCGTTCCGAAAAGCGGAAGAAGCAGATGCACAAGTTGAAAAACTTCATAAAAAAGGTTTTGATCAGGCAAAAATGACACAGAAGAAAGGAAATTTTTACTATGTAGCTTTTAAAACTTTTCCTACCAAAGAAGAAGCCTTAGAATACCGAAAAACTGTAAAAGAAGAATTCCCGGAAACCTGGGTTTTATCTTTGAAAGAATAAGACAAGAATTTGTATAAAGCATAATTATTAAAGACCTTTGCGCCGCAAAAGGTCTTTTTTATGAACACAAAAATCAAAACGCCGTCTGATTCGGCAGCCGTTCTTACCAATCTGGTTCTACCGGGCGAAACCAATATGCTGAATAACCTGTTTGGTGGTGAATTATTGGCGCGAATGGACAGGATTTCTTCCATCGCTGCACGTCGCCATTCCGAAAGTTTTCAGGTCGTAACGGCAAGTGTGAACCATGTTTCTTTTAATACGCCGGTTCCACTCGGGAGCATCGTGAAGCTGGAAGCAAAAGTTACACGGGCGTTTTCAAGTTCCATGGAAATTTATGTGGATGTCTGGATTGATGATCCGATTACACAGGAATTAATCAAAACCAATAACGGAATTTATACGTTTGTGGCGGTGGATCAAAACAATAAACCGGTTCCGGTTCCGCAAATCAAACCGGAGACCGAAGAAGAAATTGAACGTTACGATGCGGCTTTGCGCAGAAAACAACTGAGTTTAATTCTCGCCGGAAAATTAAATCCCAAAGAAGCACATGAGCTGAAAGCTTTGTTTATGGGTTGACCCTTTCGTGTTTTGTCATAATCATCCTTTGTCTCGCACCTTTGAATTTATGATTCCCCATCTACACATTTGGAACACCTGATAAGGAAAAACCCATTTTCGAGCGATTTAAAGAACCGAAAAGCAACAAAACAAACTTTTGGCCGTCCTGTTTTTCATTTCCTATATTTTCTAAATTACTGAAAATCAATTTTGTTTTCTTTTTAAATTATCGTATCAACATGTTTGGAACATCACCAAAAAATTAGCTAAACCACCACCAATACAAGCGGGATAAAATTTACCGTAAAGTGATTCTTTTATAAATTTAACATTGTATTGTTCTAATAATTTCATATCTAAATCACTTTCGATAGTCAATTTATTTTCTATTGTGCTAAATAATCCCTCCATGCTTCTACTATTACCTTGAAATCAGAAGTTGGCATAACAAAATCTGGAGTTGCATTTGGATTATTATACCAAATATCTCCTTCATCATAAAATTTAGTTTCTGTAAGGTTAGCGATACACAATAAAAAACTCTGTGTAGGCTTTTCCAAAAATGTAATCTCACCAGTTAATAATTTTGTAAAAATGTCCACTAACTCATTTACTTCAATTAAACTGTGTTCGTATAAAAAATTTGATATCAAACCATTGTTTGCATATATCATTTTGATTTGTTCCCCAAAGGCATCTTGGACACCAAATCTCACTTTATAGTCATTTAATACACTCATCTTTAATATTTAAATTATAAATTTTTCTTAATATATCTTTTTGGCCAACACGTTTTTGGCACAGAAATAAAATCATCAATTATTCCCATATTGGGTCCATAGCGAGGCCCTATACAAATTTCCAAAATTTTACCATCACTCATTTGTCCTAAAAAGATATTACCATTTCCAGAATATCTCCGATAGCGCGGATTTGCAATCCGTGACCATTCAAATATAATATATTTCATTTTCTATGTCATTTACTTTCTTTTCGATTTAAAAAAACCCTTCACAACCTCTGAACATTCCTTTTCCAGAACCCCAAATACCACTTCCGTTTTGGGATGGAGTTTTATTCCCGCATTTTGAAATCCCCGTTTTTCATCTTTTGCCCCAATGACCACCTTCCCGATTTGACTCCAATAAAGCGCTCCGGCACACATCACACAAGGTTCGAGTGTAACATATAAGGTACATTCAGGCAAATATTTTCCTCCCAAATAATTGGCAGCAGAAGTGATCGCCTGCATTTCGGCGTGAGCGGTTACGTCGGTCAGGGTTTCCGTCAAATTATGACCTTTGGCGATGATTCTATTTTTGGAAACAATGATCGCTCCGATGGGCACTTCATCTTTTTCAAAGGCAGCATAAGCTTCATCGAGTGCCTTTCGCATAAAATATTCGTCCGAAAATAATTCTTCCATTTGATAAACTTAGTAAATTTCCATTTACAAATTCAATTCAAATTCATTCATAAAAAAACTCCGACTGAAAGCCGGAGTTTCTATTTCGATTAAGATAAAACTTATTCTGCAGCACCTTCTTCAGAAGCAGCTTCCGCAGCAGGAGCTTCTCCTTCTGCAGTTTCTTCCTCATCGTCAGTATCAGCAACAGCCGTTCTTGAAGTTCTGATGGCTACGATAACCGCGTTGTCCGGGTGAAGAATTGTATAATCTTCCGTACGGATTGATTCTACATATTTCTTATTACCGATACGCATAGGCGTCACATCAATTACGATTTCGTCAGGTAAATTTGCCGGAACAGCTTTTACCTTTAGTTTACGCATATTGAAACGAAGAACACCACCGTTCACTACACCACGAGCACGTCCTGTCAAGCGAACCGGAACATCAATCGCAACTGCTTTATCATCATGCAATTGGAAAAAGTCCGCATGGATGATTTTGTCAGTTACCGGATGAAACTGAATGTCCTGCAAGATTGCAGCTACTTTCGTTCCATCAGCCAACTCTAAGTTTACAGTGTGTGCTTCCGGTGTATAAACCAAATTTTTGAAGCTTTTCTCGTCTGTTGAGAAATGCAAAGGTTCATTACCACCATAAACAACACAAGGTACTTGGTCAGCATTACGTAAGGCACGCGTTGCAGCTTTGCCCACGCTTTCTCTTTTTACACCTTGAATTGTAATAGATTTCATTTTTTTGTTTTTAATTGTTTTTAATTTGAAAAATGCAATATTCCATTATAATTACCTCTCAGAAGAGTCATTTAAAAAGAATATTTCATGAAATTCTTTATAATAAATTTAAATAATAAATTTCGAACTAATTGATTTTCTGCTATGTACCATATGCATAACATCAGCAAAAAGTGGCGCGCAAGATAACACTTTTATTTTAGATCCGGAATAATTTTTTAAAGGAATACTATCCGTGACAGCAACTTCCACTAAAGGTGACTTTTCAATCCGCTCATAAGCATTGCCTGATAAAACCGGATGGGTAGCGACCGCGCGTACGCTTTTGGCTCCTTTTTCCATAATCAGTTCTGCTGCTTTGGTCAGCGTTCCGGCGGTGTCAATCATATCATCCAGCAAAATCACGTTCCTTCCTTCGACTTCACCGATTAACATCATATTTTCAACCTGATTGGCTCTTTTTCTTTCCTTGTGACAAATTACAATGTCTGCATTCAGATGTTTCGAATAATTATTAGCACGTTTGGCACCTCCCATATCGGGCGAAGCAATCGTAAGGTTATCCAAATTTAAACCTTTAATGTAATCCACAAAAATCGTGGAAGCATAGAGATGATCAACCGGAATTTCAAAAAATCCCTGAATCTGATCGGCATGTAAATCCATTGTCATGACACGAGTTGCACCTGCAGCTGTAATCATTTTTGCTACAAGTTTTGCTCCGATGGGAACACGGGGAGCATCTTTTCTATCTTGTCTTGCATAACCATAATAAGGAATTACCGCTGTAATTTTGTCTGCAGAAGCACGTTTGGCGGCATCACACATGAGCAAAAGTTCCATCAGATTATCGCTCGGTTGAAAAGTTGACCCGATGATAAACACCCGAGCGCCTCGAACCGATTGTTCGAATGCAGGCTGAAATTCCCCATCGCTGAAATCTACGATTTTAAGTTTTCCCAATTTCTCACCATAATTTTCTGCGATTTTTTCAGCTAATACTTGGCTAGTTCGGGTTGAAAACAACAAAGCATTTTGTTCCATGTGTGTAAATATTTATGTGTTGCGTGAAATGGTGTACAAAATTATAAAAATTCTCACCTTTAATAGAATTAATCAGGCAATTATTTAATAAATCAGTTCTTTCTCGCCCTGATCGCCATTACCAGTAAAACCGCAATCGGAATCAGCATTCCCAAAATATAAATCATATTCTGCTCGAACAGATAAGGAGCAAAAATCAAAGGGAAAACCAAACCGACGATGGCTCCGCCCAAATGCGCTTCGTGACCTATGTTGCCCAATTGTTTCTGAACACCGTAAACCGAATAGCCTAAATACAAAATCGCAAAAAGCCAACCTTTGATCGGAAGTGCAAAAAACAGGTAAAGTTGTAAATCAGGATAAACCACAATCGAAGCAAATAAAATTCCCGAAACCCCACCTGAAGCTCCAACTGCCGAATAATTCGGATTGTTTTGCTGAAAGAGCAAAGCCAGTAAATTTCCTCCGATAATTGCCAAAAGATAAAGTACTGCAAAAAGTACTGATCCCGTCGCTATATCATTGCCCATGTGACGTGCAAAGAAGCCAATTACCACGTTGGCAAAGAAAAACAGCGTAAGCATATTGAAAAGCAAATGCGTCATATCGACATGCAAAAAACCTGATGTAAGTAAGCGGTCGTATTGTTTTCCGCGCGTGATCGCTTGCGGTTGAAATTTGAACCGGTCAAAAAGTGCGTAATTATTAAAAGCCCTCAGACTAAAAATTACGGTGACCGCTATGATGATGATGGTTATTAATGCCATTTAAATTTATTTATTGATTTTCTTCTTCCGGTTTTTCATTTTCTTCCGTACTTACGGGAATATCAAAAAGCAAAGCTTGTTCGCCAGATGAACCGTCCAACTCCTCGGAATCGATGCTTGGGATTTCTTCTTCCTCTGGTTCTTCCGGCGCCGGTTGCAGATTGATTTGTTTGATTTTATAAGTCGTGAGCTGATTTCCTTGTGCTTTGATACCTTTCACTGAAATAAATTCTTCCAGATTTATGGTTTCCGAATCACGTTCCACACCTTTTATTTTGGCAAAAATCAAATCTACCACCGGAATTTTCTGTGTGGTAACCATTTCCACAAATGAATTCGGATTTTCCGAGAAAAAGAAAGGTTGGGGATTTAAAGTATCTTCCAATTGGAACCTTTTTACAAAATACCGTTCTTTATCGGCATCGTAATAAATACAAGTCAGGGGTTTGTCGGGATTCCATTTTTCAAGAATCAAAAGTTCGTGGTCATATCGATTGCTCAAATCAAAACTAGTAAGTTTGGCTTCGCCTTTGTCATTGACAGTGAGTATTTTATCGGTTCCTTTGAAAGCGCCCAAAAGTTCACCTCGTCCGTCGGCATTCAGTCTTCTTACAGTATCGTCAAACCAAATTTTGCGTGGTGCCAGTGTGGAAACTCCTTCTTCTTTGAGTTCAACTTTTTTAACCGGATATTTAGTTACGAGATTTCCTTTGGAAGCGCGTCCTTTTACGGCAAGTTCAGAAAAATCAACATCTATTTTTAGTTTTTTAAGCCTTTGGTTGGGTTTGAGCAAAACCTGAATTATTTCTGCTTCGCCGTTTGGATTGGCCGAAAAATAAAGCGTTTCCGAACCTTTGTTTCCATTTGTCAGATCATATTCCCGGTCTCTCGTAATTCCGGTGACCGCAAAACGTTTCATATAGGACGGACCGTTTTTTCCATCGCGGTAAATCATATTGTAAATGGTGCGTTTATCGTTTTTCTGCCAAACAGCTATGTGAATGATTCCCTTTCCTACAAAGGTTTTAGCATCGACTTTTGTTACCATCATTACACCGTCGTTTCGGAAGACGATGATGTCGTCAATGTCGGAACATTCAAATAAAAATTCGTCTTTTTTAAGTGAAGTTCCGATGAATCCTTCTGTGCGATCCACATAAAAACGCACGTTGGCAACCGCAACTTTTGTGGCGTCAATGTTGTCAAACACACGGATTTCGGTTTTGCGTTCGCGACCTTTTCCGTATTTGGCTTTCAGGTTTTTATAATAGTCCACGGCATAATCAATCAGATTTTCCAGATGGAATTTTACCTGTTCAATTTTTCCTTCCAATGATTCAAGGAATTGCTGGGCTTTGTCCAAATCGAATTTAGAAATACGTTTGATGCGGATTTCGGTCAGTCGAACGATGTCTTCTTCGGTTACTTCGCGAAGCAAATGACTCGTAAACGGCTTCAAACCTTTGTCAATAGCTTGAATCACGCCTTCCCAAGTTTCTTCTTGTTCAATATCGTGGTAAATTCGGTTTTCGATGAAAATTCGTTCCAAAGAAGAAAAATGCCATTGTTCTTGTAATTCTTTTAATTCGATTTCCAATTCCCGTTTCAGCAAGGCTACCGTATGGTCTGTATTTCTTCTGAGAATTTCCGAAACGTTTAAAAATTCCGGACGGTTAACGTTGATGACACAAGCATTGGGCGAAATGGAAATTTCGCAGTCCGTAAAGGCATACAGAGCATCGATCATTTTGTCGGGAGAAATTCCAGGTGCCAAATGAACTAGAATTTCTACATTTTCGGCGGTGTTGTCTTCGATTTTCTTGATTTTGATTTTTCCTTTGTCATTGGCTTTCAAAATCGAATCAATTAAACTTCCGGTCGTCGTCCCGAACGGTATTTCTGTAATTTTAAGCGTTAATTTATCTTCCTGCTGGATTTTGGCGCGCACCCGAACTTTTCCGCCACGTTGCCCGTCGTTGTAATCGCTTACATCAATGTATCCGCCCGTGATAAAATCCGGATATAGAATAAATTTTTTCCCGCGTAAATAGGCGATGGAAGCATCAATTAATTCATTAAAATTATGTGGAAGAACTTTTGTGGACAATCCTACTGCGATTCCTTCAACGCCTTGTGCAAGCAGCAAAGGGAATTTTACGGGAAGATTGTCGGGTTCTTTGTTTCGTCCGTCATAGGAGGGAAGCCACTCAGTCGTTTTGGGGTTGAAAACGACTTCCAGTGCAAAGGGAGTAAGGCGTGCCTCAATATATCGTGCTGCCGCTGCACCATCACCCGTCAAGACATTTCCCCAGTTTCCTTGTGTGTCGATGAGCAATTCTTTCTGACCTATTTGCACCATGGCATCGGTAATGGCCATATCGCCATGCGGATGATATTTCATGGTGTTTCCAACAACATTGGCTACTTTGTTGTAACGACCGTCTTCCAACTCTCTCATGGAATGCATAATCCGACGCTGTACAGGTTTTAATCCGTCAAAAACAGATGGAATCGCCCTTTCCAGAATTACATAGGATGCATAATCGAGGAACCAATCCTCATACATTCCCGATATCTTTTTGATGGTTTCTTCGTGTTGTTGTTCGCTCATTATGAATTAACTTCTTCTAAATTAAGGATGTTGTTTTCTTGATTTCGTTTTAAGATACGGTTAAGGGATATTTTTAAATCTGAAATTTCACTTTTATTCAAATAAGTTATATTGAATGATAATTTTGCCACTCCGGAATGAGAGCGTTTGCTGGTAACATAGAGTTCCAGTTTTTTGTGTAAAAAACTACTTTTTATTTTGAACGAAACCAATTTGTTTTTTGGAAAATCTACAATTAATCTTGTTCTGGGAAAATATTTCACCCAAAATGCATCTTGGGTTTTGATGTTCAGAACTTCTCCGTCACTGCTGTATTCCACATGCTGATGGCCTAATTTGTAAAACAAATAAATCAGGAATATGAAAAGCCCAATATAGACATAAGGCGGCGCAATTCTGGTAATAGCCGGAATAGGGATGAAAATAAGTATAATGCTGAATATGAGCCCGATAAATAATAAGGTGTAAAAGGCTTCGATATATACATTTACTCTTTTGTTGTTAATTCTCATTGTTATTTTTTAAACATCAGTTTTTAGATTTCTCACGATGAATTCCTGGCGGTCGGGTGTGTTTTTACCCATGTAAAATTCAAGTAAATTCTCTATTGTTGTATCTTTCCCAATCATCACCGGTTCGAGTCGCATATCTTTTCCGATGAAATTTTTGAATTCGTCAGGCGAAATTTCTCCTAAACCTTTAAAACGTGTGATTTCAGGATTTTTGCCCAATTCATTGATGGCATTTACTCTTTCTTCTTCGGTATAACAATAACGGGTTTCTTTTTTATTTCGAACTCTGAATAAGGGTGTTTGTAAAATATACAAATGTCCTTCGCGAACTAAATCTGGGAAGAATTGTAGGAAAAATGTAATCAGAAGCAGTCTGATGTGCATTCCGTCCACGTCGGCATCGGTTGCGATTACCACATTGTTGTAACGAAGTTCTTCCAGTCCGTTTTCTATGTTTAATGCGGCTTGTAACAAATTAAATTCTTCGTTTTCGTACACAATTTTTTTGGTCAATCCATAGGAATTCAAAGGTTTACCGCGCAAGCTGAAAACTGCTTGGGTTTCCACATTTCGGCTTTTGGTAATTGAGCCACTGGCCGAATCACCTTCGGTAATGAAAATGGTAGTGTCTAATTTTCTTTCTGATTTCTGATCGTTATAGTGTTGACGACAATCTCTAAGTTTTTTATTGTGTAAACTAACTTTTTTGGCTCGTTCACGCGCCAGTTTCTGAATGCCGGAAAGTTCTTTTCGTTCTAATTCGGCTTGTTTGATTTTTCGTTCGAGATTTTGAGCTGCTTCTGGATTTTTATGTAAATAATTATCCAGATTTGTTTTGACAAAATCATTGACAAAAGTTCGAACGGTTGGCAATCCGGGTCCCATATCGGTGGAGCCTAATTTGGTTTTGGTTTGGGATTCAAAAACCGGTTCTTCTACTTTTACGGCAATCGCTGAAATAATTGATTTGCGGATGTCGCTCGGATCGTAATTTTTATTGTAAAACTCCCGAACGGTTTTCACAATTGCTTCTTTGAATGCGGCCAAGTGCGTTCCGCCTTGTGTGGTGTTTTGACCGTTTACGAAGGAATAATAAGTTTCGGAATAAGATTTCCCACTGTGCGTAAGTGCGATTTCGATGTCGTCTCCCTTGAGATGGATGATGTCATAAACAATTTCTTCGTCGATATTATCCTGAAGCAAATCTTTCAATCCGTTTTCCGAATAAAATTCTTCACCATTGAAGATGATTTTAAGTCCGGGATTTAGATACACATAGTTTTTGAGCATCTTTTCCACGTATTCTTTCCGGAATTTATAATTTTTAAAAACCTCCGCATCGGGAATGAAGGTCATTTTGGTTCCCTTGCGAACGGTGGTGTCTTTTTCGGGTTCTTCATTGATGAGGTTTCCATATTGGAATTCGGCAATCCGGGTTTTATTTTCCCGAATGGATTGCACTCTGAAATAAGAAGAAAGTGCATTTACGGCTTTGGTTCCGACTCCATTGAGTCCGACTGATTTTTTGAATGCGCGCGAATCGTATTTACCTCCGGTATTCATTTTCGAAACTACGTCCACCATTTTTCCCAGTGGAATTCCACGTCCGTAATCCCGCACTGTTACTTCAGTTTCCGAAACCGAAATTTCGATGGTTTTACCGGCGCCCATTACAAATTCATCGATGGAGTTATCAATGATTTCTTTCAGTAAGATATAAATTCCATCGTCCTGAGAAGATCCATCACCGAGTTTTCCAATATACATCCCGGGGCGCATACGTATGTGTTCGCGCCAGTCAAGGGTTTTGATATTGTCTTCCGTATAATTTGCCGTGGTTGGCGATAAAGTTTTTTCCGCAAGATTTTCAGTCATAGCTACAAAAATAAGAAATTTACCCCTCGTTTTCAACTCGTTCAAAAATGATTTTTCAAAGCTTTTTCAATAGGCACTGAAAAATCTTACTTAATTTAATCAAAATTTTAGTTTTCGTAAATTTGAGAAAAATTAAATTTTGAAAATCGCATCTAAACTCCCAAAAGTAGGAACCACTATTTTTACTGTGATGTCACAACTGGCACAGCGACACAATTCGGTAAATCTTTCGCAAGGTTTCCCTGATTTTGATTGTTCGCCCGAACTTGTCGGATTGGTGAATTCTTTTATGAAAAAAGGTTTTAATCAATATTCGCCTATGATGGGTGTGAAAGAACTTCGGGAAGAAATTGCCCAAAAAACCGAAGATTTATACGGTTCGGTTTATCATCCCGAAAAAGAAGTAACCGTTACGGCCGGTGGTTCCGAAGCGATTTTCTCGGCGATTGCTTCCGTGATAAATCCGGGCGACGAAGTCATCATTTTTGAACCAGCTTATGATATTTATCGGCCTTCCATTGAATTGTTTGGCGGAATTCTGAAAGCCGTTCAGCTAAAATCTCCCGATTTTCAAATCGATTGGCAGGAAGTCCGAAATTTGATTTCCCATAAAACCAAACTCATCGTTCTCAACAATCCGAACAATCCCGCGACTTCGGTTTTGATGGAAAATGATTTCAGAGAATTAATTCAAATTGTTCAAAACACGGATATTCTGATTTTGAGTGATGAAGTGTATGAGCACATTGTTTTCGATGGAATTCAGCACCTCAGCATCAGTCAATTTCCTGAGTTGAAAGAAAGAAGTTTTCTGACGGCTTCCTTCGGGAAACTTTACCATATCACCGGTTGGAAAATCGGATATGTATTAGCGCCCGATATTTTGACCAAAGAATTTCGTAAAGTGCATCAGTTCAATGCCTTTTGTGTGAATACGCCCATTCAGTATGCGATTGCAGAATTCCTGAAACGTAAAGAAGAATACCTGAGTTTGTCAGCTTTTTTTCAACAGAAGCGCGACTTTTTTATGGATGGATTAAGTCAGACGAAATTCAAATTTGTAAAACCCAAAGGCACTTATTTCCTTTTGGGTGATTATTCGGAAATATCCAACGATAACGACGTCGAATTTTCTAAATTCTTGACGGAAAAATACAAAGTAACCGTGGTTCCGGTTTCGGCTTTTTATGAAAATTCGCCTGATCAGAAACTGGTTCGTTTTTGTTTCGCCAAAAAAGAGAAAACTTTGGAAAAAGCCATTGAATTACTTCGTCGAATTTAAGCATTACTTCATAAAGGCTTTCGTGTCCTTTGTGAAAACCTTGTGCCCTTTGTGGTGAAGTAAAGCCTGTTTCTTAGTCAACTAAATGGTACCCCAAAATTTAAACATTGAAAAGGAAGTGCATGATATCACCGTCCTGTACAATGTAATTCTTTCCTTCTACACCTAACTTTCCCGCTTCACGGCATTTCGCTTCCGAACCATACGTAATGAAATCTTCGTATTTAATTACTTCCGCACGGATAAATCCTTTTTCAAAATCGGTATGAATCACACCCGCCGCTTGAGGTGCGGTAAAACCTTTATTGATCGTCCATGCACGCACTTCTTTTACACCGGCAGTGAAATAAGTTTGCAATTTTAATAAATCATAAGCCGAACGAATCAAACGGTTGACACCGGGTTCTTCCAAGCCCAATTCTTCCAAGAAAATTTGTCGTTCTTCATAGGTTTCCAATTCCATAATATCGGATTCGATTTGGGCAGCTAAAACCAAAACTTCGGCTTGTTCATTTTTAACGGCTTCTTTTACGGCATCCACATGTTCGTTTCCGTTTTTTACAGCGGCTTCGTCCACGTTGCAGAGATAAAGAACGGGTTTTAGTGTAATCGGATGAATTTCATTGAGGATTTCTTTTTCCTCGTCGGTCAAATCCATTTCGCGCAAGTTTTTTCCTTGTTCCAAATGTTCTTTCGCAGCCGTCAATACTTCTAAAATGGCAATTTCTTTTTTATCACCTACTCTTGCCGCTTTTTTGGATTTTTCGATTCGTTTTTCAACCGTATCCAAATCTTTCAATTGCAACTCAATATCGATGGTTTCTTTGTCCCGAACCGGATCAATAGATCCATCAACGTGCGTAATATTATCATTTTCAAAACAACGCAAAACGTGGATAATCGCGTTACACTCGCGTATGTTGGCCAAAAATTGGTTCCCCAAACCTTCTCCTTTGCTTGCACCTTTCACCAAACCGGCGATGTCCACAATTTCCACCACTGCAGGCAAAACCCGTTCTGGTTTTACCAATTCCTCCAATTTGTACAACCTTGGATCTGGCACGGAAACCGTTCCTACATTGGGTTCGATGGTACAGAAAGGATAGTTGGCAGATTGCGCTTTTGCGTTCGATAAACAGTTAAAAAGCGTTGATTTTCCAACATTCGGCAAGCCGACAATTCCACATTTCATTTGTAAGGGTTCTAAAAATTTCGTGCAAAGATAAGATTTTCGTTTATACGAATTTCGTCATTCGAATTTCGAACTTCGTTTTGTATTTTTGCATTCATGCCCAAACAAATCACCATCCGTATTTCGCCACAGGATTTCGCAAACGAAGATCTTCTCAAACAACATATCGCAAATGCGGTAAATCTTAAACCTGAAAAAATCAATGCGTATCAGATTTTACGTCAATCTTTGGATGCCCGCAACCGAAACATCTTCTATCAATTGCAGGTCAATGTTTTTGCAGGAGAACCGTTTGAAGATGCTTTTGCATTTGACGCGCCTTTGCAAAATGTTTTCAATGCAAAACCGGTTTTGATTGCCGGGGCCGGGCCGGCCGGACTTTTTGCGGCTTTGCGACTAATTGAAGCAGGATTGAAACCTGTGATTATTGAACGCGGAAAAGACGTTCGGGAACGTCGACGTGATTTGGCAGCGATGAACAAAGAAGGAATCGTGAATCCCGAATCCAATTATTGTTTTGGGGAAGGCGGTGCCGGAACTTATTCCGATGGGAAACTCTACACACGCTCCACAAAACGCGGAAATATTTTGAAATCTTTGCAATGGTTTCATCATTTCGGAGCGACGGAAAGGATTTTGCAAGAAGCGCATCCGCACATCGGAACTAACAAATTGCCGGGAATTATCGCCAAAATGCGTGAAACGATTATTGAATGTGGTGGGGAAGTCTTGTTCAATTCCAAAGTGACCAACATTCTGATCGAGGGAAATCAGTTCAAAGGCGTTCGGATTAACGACGAATACAACTTCGAATCTGAAGCTTTGATTTTGGCGACGGGACATTCGGCACGTGATATTTTTTATATGTTGGAAGAAAAGCAAATCGCAGTCGAAGCCAAACCTTTTGCCTTGGGCGTTCGGATTGAGCATCCGCAAAGTTTGATTGATTCCATTCAATACCATTGTTCGCCCACGGATTCCCGAAACGAATTTCTGCCTGCTGCTTCTTATTCGGTTGTCAGCCAGGAAAAGGGCAGAGGTGTATTTTCCTTTTGTATGTGTCCGGGCGGAATCATTGCACCGGCGAGCACCGAAGAAGGAGAATTGGTCGTAAATGGCTGGTCACCTTCCAAACGCGATGGTCAGTTTGCCAATTCAGGAATGGTTGTAACGGTCGATCAGAAAGATTTTGCGAGTTATGGTTTTACCGGAAATTTAGCGGGAATGAAATTCCAGCAAATGGTTGAAAAGAAAGCTTGGGAATTGGGTGGCGGAAAATTGGTCGCGCCTGCGCAAAGAATGACCGATTTTGTAAAAGGAATTCGTTCGCAGACCTTACCTGAATCTTCTTATTTGCCGGGAACGAATTCGGCACAATTGAACCAGATTTTACCGATTGAAATTTATGCTTCGATGCGAAACGGATTTGAGTCATTTGGTAAAAAGATGAAGGGATATTATACCGAAGAAGCGATAGTTTTGGCGACGGAAAGCAGGACTTCTTCGCCGGTTAAAATCCCAAGAAATCAAGATGATTTACAACATACGCAAATCAAAGGTTTATTTCCCTGCGGTGAAGGAGCCGGATATGCCGGTGGAATTATTTCAGCGGCGATGGATGGGGAAAAGGTGGCGATAGCAGTTGTAAATTCGTTTGCAAAGTAAATTCTTTTTTAGCGAATTTCGAGATTCGAATTTCGGTATGATCAAACCGTCAACTGATGAAAAGCATCTTCCAGACTTTTGTATTGTCCTTTGAATTCTTCAATTGGGCTGTCCGAAACGATTTTTCCTTTGTTGAGTAAAATAACGCGCGAACAAAGCGCTTCAACTTCCTGCATAATATGCGTGGACAAAATCACGGTTTTGCTTTTCCCGATTTCCCGGATGACTTCCCGGATTTCCAGAATTTGGTTAGGGTCGAGTCCGTTGGTGGGTTCATCGAGAATGAGGATTTCGGGATTGGATAAAATTGCTTGTGCGAGTCCTACACGTTGTTTGAATCCTTTGGATAACTGTCCGATTTTTTTGTGACTTTCGGGAGTGAGTCCGACTTTTTTGATGACTTCTTCAATGCGTTCTTTCTTTTCATTTCGGATGTCGGCCACGAATTTTAAATATTCGCGGACATACATTTCGTAGTACAAAGGATTGTTTTCCGGAAGAAATCCAATTCGTTTTTTGGTTTCAATGGGTTGGTTCAGAACAGAAAAATCATCCAATTTTATTTCGCCCGAATCGGGAAGAATGGCGCCGGTCACGCTTTTCATCAAGGTTGATTTCCCGGCTCCGTTTGGACCGAGTAAACCTACGACTTCTCCGCTTTTAATTGAAAATGAAACCGAATCGAGCGCTTTTTGATTTCCGTAATTTTTTGACAATTTGTCAATTAGAATTCCCATTAAACTGAATTTAAGCCCAAAATTAATGAAAAAATATGTCAAAATAAGCAATTAAGAGGATTGGCAAGTTTGTTGTACATTTGCAACCAATTCGTTATTTGAAATCATGGGGCTGACTGGTTTTGACAGCAAGGTCAATAGACGGAGTAAGCATGCCGTGGAATGTTGTGTACCCACGTTAATCAGACACTTCAACCATTTAACTGGCAACAACAATTACGCTTTAGCTGCCTAATTGATCGAATCATAGTAGATCTTGGCGCATCTCTACAAGGTAGGGAAGCTAAATGTCTCTCAAAGGCCTTTCCTTACGGCGTTTGATCAAGAGGCACAGAAATGTGAGGATAGACAAGATGGCGTTTCGGAATCTTGTCGAAATTGAAGAAACTAAGTTGCAGATAGGGTGTTTGTTCTCGGTCTGTAATCGAAAATCAATAACAAAATAAGCATGTAGAAAGCACGTAGGTTGCTTGTTTGGACGCGGGTTCGAATCCCGCCAGCTCCACTATTTTTTCCTTTTTCCTTTTTTATTTTAACAAACCTTTTAGAATTCTTAAATCCATTTTCAGAAACTATTTTCTAATTTCGCTCGTTGAGTTTAGAGAATAAAATAATTTTTTGATATGCAAAGGCTTTTAATGTTGTTGATTACCGGATTTTTTATCCTCTCATTTGTAAAGAATCCTGATTTGGAAGATAAATACGAATTGTCTTTGGTTGCGAAAGGTTGTCACTTCCAAGTGATGGTGAACGAAAAAATGGTCATGGACGGAAAATCATACCAAATGGTGACCAAAAATCTCAATATCAATAAAGAATTGACCGACAGCGGCGAACAGAAAATTGATGTGAAAATGCTTCGTATCTCCCGAGAAATGCCGCTGAAAACGACTCAGGCTTATGTCAATTTGAAACTGGAAAAAATAGTCGGCGACTCTACTGTCTTAATCAAAGAAGTGAAACTTCCAACTTTTCCATACGATGACGATGAAAAACAACCAAATTCTATTGGAGGTTCCATTGAATTTACTGTTGCAGAACCTGAAAATAAATAGAGAAAATTTTCGTTGTCAATAAATGAGATACATTCTTAGTTTATTGACCATTAGTGTCATTAGCTTTTCTTTTCTTCGAAATGAGGAAAAGCCCATCTACAAAGTTTCTTTTTCCAGCGCAGATTGTTACTTCTTTATTTTGATCAATAATAAGACTGTTTACAAAAATGAAAAACAATACAAAACCAGTCGAACCATTCCTATAAACGAATATTTAATCGATCAAGATTCTCAAAGAATTGAATATTTCATGTACAATCGTCATACGATGATGGAAATGACCGGAAAATCCAATTTGGAAGTATATGTAACCAAGCAAATTGGAGAGAAGATAGATACGGTTCATAAATCTAATCTCATAAATTTCGGATCTAAAGACGAGAAAGGGAAAATGAGATATGCCTCCAGAATTGGAGGACATGGATATTTTTTCTGAAACAAACTTCCATCTTCCGACTTCCAACATCCATCAAAATCCATTACCTTTGCCCAAGTTTTGGAAACAAAAACCATTCATGATGTTCTGAAAAGATACGAATCTTCCGATTTCGTACAGAATTCCATTGCCCAAATTCAAAAAAACAATCAGTCAAAGATTCATGTAAACGGACAAGTCGGTTCGTCGATTTCTTTTTTAACAAGCCAAATTATGCGAGAGTCAGGCAACCCCCTTTTGCTGATTTTGGACGATAAAGAAGAAGCGGCTTATATTTTAAACGAACTCGAAACGATTTTTTCAAAAGAAGAAGTTCTTTTTCTGCCCGATTCTTATCGGCGACCCTATGAAATCGAAGAGACCAACAATGCCAACGTGGTTCTGCGAACTGAAGTGTTAAACTCATTGAATGGCGCCAAAAAGCCGAGAATTGTGGTGACTTATTCTGAAGGTTTATTTGAAAAAGTTGTTACCCGAAAGGTTTTGAGCAAAAACACGCTCAAAATTTCTACGGGTGATTCGCTGGATATTGAGTTTCTGAATGAAGTTTTATTTTCCTATGAATTTCATCGGGTGGATTTTGTGTCGGAACCGGGCGAATTCTCCATTCGTGGCGGAATTGTCGATGTTTTTTCTTTTTCCGAAGAGAAACCTTATCGGATTTCGCTTTTTGGCGATGAGGTGGAAACCATTCGCACTTTTGACATCGAAACCCAATTATCGGTGGAAAAAGTCAAAAGTTTTACCATTGTTCCCAATTTGGAAAACAAATTCACATCCGACTCGCGTGAAAGTTTTCTGGAATATATTTCCGAGAAAACTGTTGTGGTAGCCAGAAACCTGAACATCATTCAGTCGGCGATTTATCGGAATTTCAATCTGGCAGCCGAATCTTTCCAAAAACTTTCCGGCGAAATCAAACATGCTTCGCCCAAAGAATTATTTCTCGATGAAATTGAATTCAAATCGGGATTGAAGAGATTTCCGGTGATTGAATTTTCTATGTCGCCTTATTTTGACGATTCAATTGAATTTAAAATCAACCAAAAACCTCAGCCATCGTTTAACAAACAATTTGATTTGTTGGCTGAAGAATTTAATTCAAAAACCGAAGAAGGTTATACGAATTATCTGTTTTGTTCGGGTGAAAAGCAAGTTCAGCGTTTTCACGATATTTTTGAAGACATCGATAAAGAAGTCAAATTCGTTCCGGTCATCGGTTCGGTTCATCAGGGTTTTGTCGATGATGATTTGAAAATCACTTGTTTCACCGACCATCAGATTTTTGAGCGTTACCATAAATTTAATCTTCGGAATTCCTTTGCCAAAAAGGAAGCGATTACACTCAAGGAACTGACTTCGTTGCAGATCGGGGATTATGTGACGCACATCGATCACGGAGTCGGGAAATTTGCAGGATTGGTGAAAATTGATGTGCAGGGAAGCAAACAGGAAGCGATTAAATTGGTGTATCGCGATAATGATATTTTGTACGTGAGTATTCATTCACTGCATAAAATCGCAAAATTTACCGGAAAGGACGGAGTCGAACCAAAAATCAATAAATTAGGTTCGCCAGCTTGGAAAAATTTAAAAAATAAGACCAAAACAAAGGTCAAAGAAGTGGCTTTTGATTTGATTAAATTATATGCGAAACGTCGAGCACAAAAGGGTTTTCAGTTTTCGCCCGATAGTTATTTGCAAAACGAGCTCGAAGCTTCGTTTATTTATGAAGATACGCCCGATCAGTTGAAAGCGACCAATGATGTAAAGGCCGATATGGAAAGTGAGCGTTCGATGGATCGTTTGGTTTGTGGCGATGTTGGTTTTGGGAAAACCGAAGTAGCCATTCGGGCGGCGTTCAAAGCCGCTGCCGACGGAAAACAAACCGCGATTTTGGTTCCCACAACTATTTTGGCGTTTCAACATTTCAAAACTTTTTCGGAAAGACTGAAAGATATGCCGGTAACGGTGGCTTATTTGAACCGTTTTAAATCGGCGAAGCAGAAAAAAGAAATTCTTGAAAAGTTAGCCGAAGGCAAAATTGATATCATCATCGGAACACATCAATTGGTGAATAAAGATGTGAAATACAAAGATTTAGGTTTGCTAATTGTCGATGAAGAACATAAATTCGGAGTGGGTGTAAAAGATAAATTAAAGACGCTTCGCTCTAATGTGGATACGCTGACTTTGACGGCAACGCCAATTCCAAGAACTTTGCAGTTTTCATTGATGGCAGCCCGGGATTTATCGATTATCAAAACGCCACCGCCAAACCGACAACCGATTGAAACGCAATTAATTGGATTTAATGAGGAACAAATTCGCGATGCGGTTTTCTATGAATTACAACGTGGCGGACAGGTTTTCTTTATTCACAATCGGATTGAAACCTTAAAAGAAATCGCCGGAATGGTTCAAAGATTGGTTCCCGATGCGAAAATTGCGACTGGTCACGGACAGATGAAAGGCGATGAACTCGAAAAAGTCATTCTGGATTTTATGGAAGGAAAGTTTGATGTTTTGGTTTCTACCACGATTGTGGAAAACGGATTGGACGTTCCGAATGCGAATACCATTCTGATTGGCGATGCGCAGAATTTCGGATTGGCCGATTTGCACCAAATGCGTGGACGTGTCGGACGAAGCAACCGAAAAGCCTTTTGTTATCTGATTTCGCCGCCTGTTTCGGCACTGACCAATGAAGCCCGAAAACGTTTGCAGGCCATTGAGCAATTCTCCGATTTGGGTTCAGGATTTAACATAGCGATGAAGGATTTGGAGATCCGCGGCGCCGGAAATATGTTAGGCGCTGAACAGTCCGGGTTTATATCGGAAATCGGATTTGATACCTATCAGAAAATTCTGAATGAAGCGATTGAGGAGTTAAAAGAAACCGATTTCAAAGATTTATTTGAAGAGCAAAATCCGGACGACAAAGTCTATGTTTCAGATATTCAGATTGATACCGATTTGCAGATTTTAATTCCGGATGATTATGTCAACAATGTGGAAGAACGTTTGGCACTTTACAACGAACTGGCCGGAATTGAGGATGTCATTGCACTGAATCAGTTTGAAAATAATTTGATAGACCGATTTGGGGAATACCCGAAAGAAGTTTCCAATTTGCTGGAAAGTATGCGACTGAAATGGATGGCAAAGGAATTAGGTTTTGAACGAATTGTCCTGAAAAAAGGCGTGATGCTGGCGTATTTCATCAGCAAACCCCAATCCGATTATTTTCAGTCTTCCAATTTCCAAAATATCATTTCCACGTTGCATCAAAATCCGAGATTGGCGACTTTTAAAGAAAAACCGGCCAAAGGAAAAGACGAAGAAAATACTTTGATGCTTCGTTTTGAGGAAGTGAAATCGGTGGAGAGAGCGATGGAAAAACTACGTGTTTTATTGCCACAAACAAAAGAGGAAGAAACTTCCTCCAACTGAAATATTCCCCTCCTTTGGAGGGGTTAGGGGAGGCTTACTCCAACTCAAATTTCACCGGAATTCTATAGACTTCACTTTGTGCCAACATCATTTTGCCTTCTGCATCGGCAAATTTTTCAATCGCTTTTTGTGCAGCTGCAGCCAAGTTTTCATCGGATTCGCCCAAAACACGAACTGATTTCAGATTTTGGTTTTCATCGGTTAAAAAACGAACGTAAACCGTTCCTTCGTTGAAGTTTTCTTTTGCTGTTTGTGGATATTCCACATAGTCTGAAATGATGTGTGTAATCACATTGTCTTTGCAAAGTTTTTGTTCAGTTTGTTCCAGTTTATTGCATTTTTCCATTTTATTTTGACCGAATGCAAAGCCTGAAATAAGGACTAAAGTGAAAGCTAATATCTTCGTTTTCATCTTGTTATATTTTAATGTTAATAATTTAATTACGTTTAATTAATGTAAAATTAACATTAAGTTTACATTGAAACAAGCCGAAACCGAAAACTTAACATTGGGAATGTAATTCTTAACATTGGCTCAGCCCTAACAGGGTTTCATACTCTGTTAGGGCTTTTGGGGTTTTAGAACTGTAACAATTTCAAACTTTTACCGTCTTTTTTTGAAATTAAATTTGTTCAATTAAATTTATATTCTACATTTGTAGAGTTAACTCTAAATAAATAGAAATGAGCTTATCCAAAAAGGAAGAAGAATTGATGGAAATCATCTGGAATGAAGGGAAGCCTTTCATGAAAGACATCATTGAGGCTTATCGCGAACCCAAGCCCGCAACGACGACAGTGGCGACTTTGCTAAAGCGAATTCAGGAAAAGGGTTTTGTGGATTATGAAATCTTTGGGAATTCCAGAAGGTATTTTCCGCTGGTTAAGAAAGAGGATTATTTTTCGCGACAGATGAAAGGATTGATCAAAAATTTCTTTGGGAATTCGCCTTTGCAGTTCGCGTCCTTTTTTACTTCGTCGGCAGATTTGTCGGAGAAAGAGTTAGAAGATTTGAAAAAAATTGTGGACACTGAAATCCAAAAACGTAAAAAATAATGGAACTTATTTTTAAAATAATCTGTTGTTCGGCCGTGTTCATCGGGTTTTATCATTTCGTATTGCAAAGAGAAAAAATGTTTCGGTTCAACCGTTTTTATCTTTTGGCAACCTTGGTGCTCTCCTTCAGTATTCCCTTTATGGAATTGGGAATAAGAGAATTTTACACTCCGAATTTTCAAGAATTCATTCCGGTAATTCAACAAAGTCCAATCAGAGAAATTCCCGAAAATTCAAGGGTTCATCTCGCTTCGATTCCCATAGAAAACGTAGTCGAAACGCCGAAAACAATTCCGACTTTTAGTTGGATTGAAATTTTGGGCGCAATCGGAGTGCTCATCAGCTTGGCGTTTTTGGTTCGATTTGTTCTAAACCTATGGAAGATCAATCGTTTGGCGAAAGAAAATGAAAAAGTTCAAAAAGAAGGATTTACGTTGGTGAAAATCAATCGGAATGTTTCTCCATTTAGTTTTTTTCATTATTTATTTGCTTCGAAACAAGAGGTGGAAAATGAAAATTTACGTTCCGAAATTTTCTATCACGAATTGGCACACATTCGTCAAAAACACAGTTGGGATGTGATTTTCATAGAGTTTCTTCTGATTTTTTTCTGGTTCAATCCCTTTTTGTACATCTATCGAAAATCCATTCGAACCAATCATGAATTTCTGGCCGATGAAGAAGTCTTGAACCATGATTTTGACACGCTGGCTTATCAGCAACTTTTGCTGGAAAAAATTCCGGTGAAATCTCAGACGAGCCTGTCGAGTTCCTTTAATTATTTAGTAACCAAAAAAAGATTGATTATGATGACAAAACAAACATCCAAAATCAAAACCATCGCAATTAAATTTTTCAGCATTCCACTATTGGTAGCCGTAATGTTGGTTTTCAGCGAAAAAGTTTCCGCTCAGATTGAACCTGGAAAAGGTGTTTCCAAAGAATTGTTTCGTGAATATAAAAAACAAATTCGCAAAGCGACGGTAAAAGAGAAAGACGAAAATGGAAATAAAATCAAAAAAATCGATACTTCGAAATTGGATAAAGAACTCATGAGCGAGGTCTATGCGCAGATGTCGCCCGAACAAAAAATGAAAGTTCAGCCCATTCCAACTAAAAAGCAAATTGCTTTTGAATTTAACGGAGAGGATTTTCAAATGAATTTTGATGATTTTAAACTGGACGAAATCGTGAAAATAGGATTGAATACCGCCGATTTGGGTTTGAAGATCAGTGAAGGTTTTGGGAATATAAACATCGATACAGAATACTTTAATTCCCCGGAATGGAAAGCTCAAATTGAAAAAATAGAAAAAAACGCCGCTGATATGGATGCGTATTACAATTCGCCGGAATGGAAAAAGAACATTGAGGAAATTGAAAAAAATGCCAAAAGAGTAGCGGAATATTACAATTCGCCAGAGTGGAAGAAATACATCGAAGGAATAGAAGCAAATGCAAAAAGAATAGAAGATTATTACAATTCCCCAGAATGGAAAGCTCAGGTTGAAAAAATAGAAAAAAGCGCAGCGGAACTTGAAGAATATTTTAACTCGCCTGAGTGGAAAAACAAAGAAGAAGAAATTAAGAAAACCGTTGAGAAATTCAACAATCCACAAGCCATAAATTTAAGAAATGAGGCATTTGAGTTTCGAAACAAAGCGCTGGAATGGAGAGATGAAGCCTTTCAATTTAGAAACAAGGCCATGGAGATCAGAAACAAAGCGACGAAAATTCGAAGTGAAGCTTCGAAGTTACCTTTTGATTCAAAAGAACGTAGGTTGTTGATGGGTCAATACGACGAGGAAATGCGAAAATACAATGCCGAAATGGAAAAGTACAACCGTGAAATGGGTAAATACAATGCCGAAATGGCTCGGTACAATGAAAAAATGAATTTGTATCAAGCTTCGCTGAATAGCTAAATCACATTATCATTAAGAAAAAATGTCATTCTGAATTTTCCGAATGACATTTTATTTTTACTCAATCACTTATCCACTGAATCACCCGTCCACTACTTGACCGGCGGATATTTCCGGAATAATTTCTGAACGCCTTTCAGAACGTTGGCATCAACGGTCGAAGGGCTTGCATTGGCCGGCATTTGGATGTCCAATCGACCGTCCCAAACCAATTGATTTTCTGCATTAAAAATAGAAACCAAATATTGCTGATTGAGTTTTTCGGAATTAATCGGAATGCTCATCCCAACTGAAGTTCCGAAACCGTAATTTCCGCCGCCTACACCTATTCCGACATTGGAGTCGCGCGTTTCAGAAATGTATTCCTCCGGGACGATTTTAATTTTCACCGCCGAATTTTCATTAAAAGCCATTCCTTTTGTACCTAATTCCTGATTGATGGCATTCTGAATGCGATTGATATCCAATTCGCTCATTGATTTTTCCACAAATTCATATCGGAAATCTTTCAACTGCGAGAAATCCTGATTGCGGTCATAATCCACCGAAACCGTTTGGGTGCTGCAGGAAAAAATCAAAAATCCGATAAAGGTTAAAGCTAAATTTTTCATGATTTGAAGTTAGCAAAAATTATTCCTTTGTCTAAATTTAGAATTCAGAAATTAGAGGTTAGAAGTCGAGAATTTAGAATATTACTAATTTCCCATCACTCAACATATTCTTTCACCGCTTTCCGCAACGAATCAAACCCTATTTCGTCTAAATTAATTTCCGATTTTTTAATCCATTTTATTGATTGGATTTCCGATTTTTCAAGTTTCAATTCTGCATCCTCAGGAAATTTCGCCACGAAAACCAAATCTTCGGTTTTATAGGGAATTCCTTTGTAGAGATAATCATTGGGTTGGGATTTGAAGTATTTGAAATGAGCTGGAGAAATATCCAAATTCAGTTCTTCTTTCAGTTCGCGGGCACAGGTTTCTTCCGAAGTTTCATCGGGATCGGTAAATCCGCCGGGCAAATCCAGCATACCTAATTTGGGTTCACGATTTCTCACGGTAAACAAGATTCTCCCGTCTTTTTCGATGATGACCGCAACAGCAGCCGCCACATTCTGGAAATAAACCATTCCGCAGTCAAAACATTCAAATCTTCGATGGTTTTCAAATTCGACGTTTTGGGAAGAACAATTCGGACAAAATTTAAAGAAGCTCATTTTAGGGGTTTTTCAACCTTGTCAAGGTTTGAAACCTTGACAAGGTTATTCTCGGTTCCACAAATTTAAACTATATTTATCATTCGAATTAATGAAAAGAAAATGCTGAAAAAAGGAGACAAAGCCCCGGAATTTGAAGGAATCGATCAAAATGGAAATTCAATTAAAAGTTCAGACTACAAAGGAAAAAAATATGTGATTTTCTTTTATCCGAAAGCCAGTACGCCTGGTTGCACGGCAGAAGCCTGTGATTTGCGTGACAATGAAGAAGCTTTAAAAGCAAAAGGATATGAAATCATTGGCGTAAGTGCCGATTCTGTCAAACGTCAGAAAAACTTCGCGACAAAAAATGACCTGAATTATCCATTGATTGCCGATGAAGAACGGAAAATCATCGAGGCCTTTGGTGTTTGGGGCAGAAAGAAATTTATGGGAAGAGAATTCGATGGAATTCATCGGACTACATTCATCATCAATGAAAAAGGAGTCATTGAAAACGTCATCGAAAAAGTTAAAACCAAAGAGCACGCAAAGCAGATTTTGGAGTTATGAGTTTTTTGTTGAATCAATCGGAATGAATTTGTGAATAAAAATCTTTCCCGCGACGTATTTTGTCATTATTAACCTTTAATTTTGACAAACAACTTGAAACACTTGTCCGCTGTGGCGGATTGAATATTAAACTTTAAACAAATTAAAAATGAGCGACTTAGACAATAAAAAGAAAGCATTGCAATTGGTTTTGGACAAAATGGACAAAACCTACGGAAAAGGAACGGTAATGCGAATGGGCGACAGCGCAGTGGAAGATGGAATTGGCGTCATCCCGACCGGTTCACTCGGATTGGATATTGCCTTGGGAATTGGTGGATATCCGCGCGGACGTGTCATTGAAATTTACGGTCCTGAATCTTCCGGTAAAACGACTTTGACGCTTCATGCGATTGCCGAAGCCCAAAAAGCCGGAGGAATTGCGGCTTTTGTAGATGCGGAACATGCTTTTGACCGGTTTTATGCTGAGAAATTGGGTGTGGATGTGGAGAATTTAATCATTTCCCAACCTGACAACGGCGAACAAGCATTGGAAATTGCTGATAATTTAATTCGTTCGGGTGCAATTGACATCATCGTCATCGACTCCGTTGCAGCTCTGACGCCAAAAGCTGAAATAGAAGGCGAAATGGGCGATTCTAAAATGGGATTGCAAGCTCGTCTGATGTCTCAAGCATTGCGTAAATTAACGGCGACCATCAGCAAAACAAAATGTACTTGCATATTCATCAATCAATTACGTGAAAAAATTGGGATAATGTTTGGGAATCCTGAAACAACAACAGGAGGAAACGCTTTGAAATTTTATGCTTCGGTCCGACTGGACATTCGTCGTGTTTCCCAAATCAAAACCGGTGATGAAGCAAGCGGAAACCACGTTCGCGTGAAAGTCGTGAAAAACAAAGTTGCTCCACCATTCCGTCAGGCAGAATTTGACATTATGTTTGGCGAAGGAATTTCCAAAGTTGGAGAAATTCTGGACGTTGGCGTTGAGAAAGGAATCGTACAAAAAAGCGGTTCCTGGTACAGCTACAACGACAGTAAATTGGGTCAGGGACGAGATGCCGTGAAAGATGTTTTGAAGGACAATCCAGAATTGGCAGAAGAGCTGGAAGATGCTATCAAAGAGGCAATTAAAGCAGGATAATAATTCTATTTAAATTAGAAAAACTTTGTCTAAGCTCCGGTTTTGGCAAAGTTTTTTTTGTTTAAAATATTCAAGAAACAATATTTCGTAGTAAATTCACTTCGAATTAATTAACACATCATGAAAAAATTCTTACAAGTTCTTTTCGTTTTTGCGGCGGGCATTTTGTTCGGTCAAAATACGAATTACATTGAGGGAGAAATCCTGATTCGCCTCACGGAAAATACAGATATGAGCGAATTTTTGAACCGCAATCAGGATTTAAAATCCGAAGGATTACAACAGGTTTCCACTGTCTTAAATATCTGGAAAGTGAAAATCAGTACTGAAAATTATTCTGAAAAACAATTGGTCAGAGAAATGTACAATGACCCAAATGTCATTGACGCACAGTTAAACCATGTTATTTCGTTGCGAAATACTCCGAATGATCCCATGTTCGCGCAACAATGGCAATATTATCAGGCCAATGACAAGGACATTGATGCAGAAGAAGCCTGGGAAATCACCACAGGCGGAACGAACACCGACGGAAATGAAATCGTAGTTGCAGTAATTGACGACGGTGTCAATGCAAATCATCCTGATCTGCAGGCTAATCTTTGGATTAATCCGGGCGAGATTCCGGGGAATGGAATTGATGACGATGAAAACGGATACATTGATGATGTTCATGGCTGGAATGTGGATAATAACAACGGAAATGTCAATACTGGCGGCTGGCATGGAACACCGGTTTCGGGTATCATCGGTGCTGTGGGAGATAATGGCGTAGGCGTGACAGGCGTAAATTGGAACGTTAAGATTATGACCATTGTTTTAAATAGTGCTGCAGAATCGGAAGTGATTCTGGCTTATGATTATTCACTAAAAGCCCGTCAGAAATTTAACGATACAAATGGAGCAGAAGGTGCGTTTGTAGTTGCTACCAATTCATCTTGGGGAATCGATTTCGGGCAACCTGAAGATGTGCCGCTTTGGTGCGCTTTCTATGATGCGATGGGAGAAGCAGGGATTTTGAGTGCTGCGGCAACCATAAACGGGAATTACAATGTGGATGAAGTAGGAGACCTTCCTACAGCTTGTCCGAGTGAATATATGATTGCGGTGACCAACATGAATCAAAACGATGTTAAAGTTACCCAGGCCGGATACGGTGCTGAGTCAATTGATTTGGGGGCACACGGACAGAATGCATATACAATAAGTTTGAACTCTTACGGCGGATTTGGCGGTACTTCAGGAGCCACTCCTCATGTGGCAGGAGCGGTGGCGTTATTGTATTCTGCGCCTTGTGAAAGCTTTACCGCACTTACCAAATCAGACCCTCAGCTGGCAGCGCAAAAAGTTCGAGATTATATTTTCAACGGAGTAGATCACAACGAATCTCTCGTGGGAATTACGGTAACCGAAGGACGTTTAAATCTGCATAATTCCCTTCAGTTATTGATGGGCGAATGCGAACTGATGAGTATGGACGATGTGAATTTTGCAGGAACTGTGGAAGTCTATCCAAATCCGACAAAAGACATCCTGAATATTGTAAACCGGGATGGGAAGTTAATTGATTTGGTTCAGATTTTTTCTACCGATGGGAAACTGGTGAAAAACCAATCCAAACTGATTTCCAATCAGATTAATGTTTCTGATTTGCCAAAAGGCGTTTATAAAATCCGGATTAAATTCAACGGACAACGAAATTTGATTTCGAAGAAATTCATTAAAAATTAAATAATTAAATTTTAATGCTAAACTGCCGGATTTACTTTCGGCAGTTTTTTTATAAGAATTTTTGATTTACATCTGTAAATTTTCTAATCTAAAATTCCCGAATTTTGGTTGCCCTGAGCTTGTGGAAGGGCAAATTAACTTATATTGCAAAATAATTCAGAATAAATGCTGACCACAGATGTATTAGTAATCGGTTCGGGAATTTCCGGACTTTCGTATGCGATTAAAGTCGCTCAAAAATTACCCGAAACCCGTATCACAATTGTTACAAAAGCCGATGGTGAAGAATCCAACACCAAATACGCACAAGGTGGCGTGGCCGTCGTAACCGATTTTGAAAACGATAGTTTCGAAAAACATATCGAAGATACCTTGCGTGCCGGAGACGGGCTTTGCAAACGGGAAGCCGTAGAAATTGTGGTGAAAGAAGGGCCACAACGTTTCCGGGAAATCGTTTCCTGGGGTGCGCAATTTGACAAAAGTGACGTCGGAACTTATGATTTGGGGCGAGAAGGCGGACATACAGAAAATCGGGTTGTTCATCACAAAGATATCACCGGATATGAAATCGAACGTGCTTTGTTGGCGGTGGTTGAGCAAACGCCTAATATTGAGTTGCTCACACATCATTATGTCATCGATCTGATTACCGAACACCATATTCCCGGTGAAGAATTTGACCGTGATAACCTGAATTGTTATGGCGCTTATGTGCTGGATTTGAAATCGGAAAAAATTAAGCGGATTACTTCCAGAATTACCTTGATGGCAACGGGTGGTTGCGGACATGTCTATAAAAACACGACCAATCCGGTGATTGCAACCGGTGATGGAATCGGACTGGCGCATCGGGCGAAAGCCAAAATCTCGCACATGGAATTCATTCAGTTTCATCCCACGGCATTGTATAGTAAGCTTTCAGGGCAATTGTTTCTGATTTCCGAAGCGGTCAGAGGTTTTGGTGCCAAGCTGCGAACCAAAGACGGACAAGCATTCATGCACAAATATGACGAAAGAGAAGAATTGGCTTCACGTGATATTGTGGCACGTGCCATTGATAACGAAATGAAGTTGCGGGGCGATGATTATGTCTGCTTGGATTGCCGCCATCTCGACAAAGAAAAATTCTTGGAACATTTTCCAAATATTTACGAAAAGTGCCAGGAAGAAGGACTCGATATGTTCAAAGACCTGATTCCCGTGGTGCCGGCGGCACATTATTTATGCGGAGGAATCGATGTGGATTTAGATGGCCAATCGACCATTAAAAATATGTTTGCGGTAGGCGAATGTACCAATACCGGATTGCATGGCGCGAATCGTCTGGCATCGAATTCCTTGTTGGAAGCCATGGTTTTCGGACACCGTGCTGCACTTAAAACCGTAGAATTGGTCGAAAAAAATAATTTTCATTTGGAGAAAATAAATTTGGTACCCGAATGGGACGACGAAGGTTTGGGCGTGACCAAAGAAATGGTTTTGCTGAATTACCTGAAAAAGCAACTCCAAATTATGATGAGTGATCTGGTTTCTATCGTGCGTTCCAACGAAAGACTGGAATTGGCCAAATGGCAGGAAGAGGAGATTTACCGTTCGGTAAAGGAAATTTATAAAATGAATTTGCTATCGCCTCAACTTTCCGAATTGCGAAATCTGGTTTCGGTGGCTTGGCTGATCATTACACAAAGCCAGGAAAGAAAAGAAAATCGAGGTGCTTTTTTTAATAAGGATTTGGAGTAATTATTTTAAATTATAAATGAAAAATATCCTTTTGATCAAAGTTTTAGTCTTGCCTTTGTTCTTTGTGCTAGCTCAAAACAATCATCTTAAATTACCGGTTTTTCCCGGTTGTGAGGAATTTGAAGATAATAAATCATTGTCAGCCAATTGTTTTTCGGAAAAGTTTTCAGAAGCAATAGCCGAAAAATTGAACACAAGTTTTATGGACGAAATCTTTCGCAGCCAAAATCTGAAAGAAATAAGGACTAAAATAAAGTTTAAAGTTTCTAGAGAAGGAAAAATAGAAGATATCACAATGGTAGAAAATGGAAATCAGACACTGTTTGACCAAGTGCAGATTGCTATTTCAAAAATTAATCAGAAATACACAATAGAACCTGCAAAAAATGGAGAAAAACCTATGAATTTCAATTTGAGTATTCCCATTCTCTATAAAGTTCCCAAAAAAGCCAATACAAAAATAAAATGAAAAAAATATTATTTGCTCTAATCATAATTCTCCCGTTTGCGTTTGCTTTTGCCCAAACCGAAAAACTCGATAAATTTCCAGTTGATGTTCAAGATTCGAGTGGCGTTTCCCTACGAGAAGTAGGTTTTATGGCAGTTTTTCCGGGATGTGAAAAATTGAATGAAAGCGATAAAGTAGCTTTACAAAAATGCCTTCAACAAAATCTCACGAGTTTACTATCGGGAAAGCTGCAAAAATATGCAGATAAAATGTTTAAGCAGGGATTAACTTCAGTTCAGTCGAAGCTACAATTTGTAATTAGTAGAAACGGAGAATTGATTGAGATTGTTGCATTGAAAGGTGGTAATAGGGAATTTGGAGCAGCTTCTGAAAAGGCAATGATGGAGGTTGCAGCCAAAATAAATAAAATAAAACCCGCTACTTTAAATGATGGGACACCTGTAAATCTCGTGTTTCAGCTACCTATAAAATATTTAATCAAAGAGTCAAAAATTGATCAATTTATTTGGAACGAAATTGTTATGGCAACTTTTAATGATAATTCTCAAAAGTTTGAAATTAGGCAGGATAAGCAAAACAATATCAAAGCTTATGAAATTAAAGATGGAAAAGATCTTTTTCTGAGAAAGTTCAATTCTTTAAGTGAGGCAATTTCCACTGAGCCTTATAAAACATTGTACCTACAAAGCGGTGGTAAACTTTTGGCGGCAGAAAAAAAGATAAGAAACAAGATCTATAAAATTTATTATTCTAATACCCACAATGATTTTTTGGAATCGTACAAAGTGGAAAATAGGGAAGAAGAATTCATGGAATCTTTTCCCCAGGAAAGTTTAGTGTTTAGTACACTCTATTTGGAAATTGTTTTAAGAAAGTGAAAATGAATTTATTTTTCCTTCTACAAAAGATTAAACTTGATAATCCTATCTTTGTAAATAAATTCCTTTGAAACAACCATTTACATATTTGCTGATTTTTCTTTGTGTCGGATTTATCTTCGCGCAGGAACAGCCTGTGTACATCGGGAATCAGGTAGAACAAATGGCAGTCTTTCCGGGATGTGAAAAAATAGATAATTCCGATACCAATGCTTTGACAAATTGTATGTCCGAACAATTATCGGGCAGGTTGATCAGCGAACTCGATGGTCTGGACGAAGCGCTTCGTCAGAGTGGAGTTTTTGATGCCCAGGCTCAAATTCAGTTTGTGATTTCACGTGAAGGCATTATCATCGGGATTGAACCAATGGAAGGAAGCAACTCTATTTTGGGCGATGCCGCATCAGTTGCAATGGAGAAAATTGCCATGGAACTCCCACCGATTCGTCCGGCAATGTTGAAAAAAGGACAACCCGTAAATCTGGTTTTTCAGCTTCCGGTGCGGTTTCAGATTGAAGAGAAAGCGGAAAGACTTGCAGGCGAATTTCCTGTAGATGAAATTATGCTGTTTACACTTCTTACCGATAAAAAAGATCTGCGTTATGAAGTTCGCTGGTTCAAAAACAAGGACATAAAAATTTATGAAATCAGAAATAATCAGGCTACTTTTCTTGGTAAATTCCTTACGCTGAATGAAGTGGAAGGTTCTGAGCCTTATAAATCTTTGATAGAAAAATCAAGGAATGCCGATAAAATCCTAGTGGCAGACGGCTTTCTGGACAAAGAATTCTTCGAAATCTATATTTACAACTTATTTGATCCGGCTCAGCGTAAACCTGTTTTTGTGGAAGTTGTGCAAATTGAGGATGAAAAACCCCAATCTGTTTTTAAGTTTCAGACCGAAGCAGAATTCAATGATTCAAGATTTGTTTCATTGATTTACAGAGATTAACAATCTTTTCACGCGTAAGTTTTTCTCCTTCTCCAAATTCTGACTATTTTTGCCGCTCAAAATTTAATTAAATGTCAGGAAAAATTACATTAACGATGATTAAACCCGATGCCGTAAAAAATGGACACATCGGAAATATTTTGGCGGATATCACCAACGCCGGTTTTAAAATCAAAGCCATGAAATTAACGCAACTCTCAAGAAGAGATGCCGAAATGTTTTATGAGGTTCACAAAGAACGTCCGTTTTTTGGTGAGTTGGTGGACTTTATGATTTCAGGTCCTATCGTTGCTGCGGTTTTGGAAAAAGACAATGCAATTGAAGATTTCCGTACCTTGATTGGTGCTACCAATCCCAAAGAAGCGGCTGAAGGAACCATCCGTAACAAATATGCTGAATCCATTGATGCCAACGCTATTCATGGCTCAGACAGCGATGAAAACGCTATGATTGAAGCAGGTTTTCATTTTTCTTCCAGAGAAATTTACAGTTATTAATTTCCAGGCCAAAAAAGATATTAAAACCGCATCCTCCCGATGCGGTTTTTTTATAAAAATAAATTAACTTCGGGTTTTAATTCAAAATGGAAAAATCACGTTGCGGCTGGGCAGGAAAAGAGGAGATCTATGTAAAATACCACGATGAAGAATGGGGCGTTCCAGTTCGTGATGATCAAAAACAATTTGAATTTCTGATTCTTGAAACCTTTCAGGCAGGGCTCAGTTGGATTACGATTCTTAGAAAACGCGAAAATTTCAGAAAGGCATTTGATAATTTTGACTACAAAAAAATCGCTTCATACAATGAAGAGAAGATTCAATCGTTATTAGAAGACGAAGGAATCATCAGAAATAAACTGAAAGTCCGTGCGACGGTTACAAATGCACAGGCTTTTATGAAAGTTCAGGAAGAATTTGGTTCTTTTTGCGATTACATTTGGGGATTTGTGGATCATAAACCGGTAAACGAAAAAAGAAAAACTTTGAAGGATATTCCGGCCACAAGCGAACTGTCTGACAAAATCAGCAAGGATTTGAAAAAAAGAGGATTTAAATTTGTGGGAAGTACAGTTGTTTATGCACATTTGCAGGCAACAGGAATTATAAATGATCACGTTGTGGATTGCTTCAGACATTCTGAAGTCTGAACGCAACCTTTTATGAAATTTAACGTCAGTTTTTAATACAAATAGGATTATAATATGAAAAAAATGAACAGGATAACCACGGGGATTTTGATGCTGTTTACCGCGGTTGGTTTCTATCAGTGTATGAATAATGAAGATTTGTTTACCGGATTCCCAACGGAACTTGAATTTCAGAATCTTCAGGAAGTACACGATACCATGACGATTTCCGATACTGTGCAGTTGGTCATTACAGACCCCACGATTGAAAATATTCTGGAAGGACCAAAAGGAATCAGACTGGTTTTTCCTCCAAATTCCACTACGCTTTCAGGCGGTGGTGCTGTGACTGCGCCTTTGAATGTTTCTTTAATTGAAATATTTAAACGAGGTGATATGATTAAACACAATATTCAGACTTTTGCCGGCGAAGATCCTTTGGTTTCAGGCGGTATGTTCTGGCTTCGTGTAACAGATGCAAGCGGAGCTGAAGTTACATTGAATGGTGTTCAGGCTATTTTGCCTTATCAGACAGATGCAACCGGATATGAAAATTCAATGCAGTATTTCACAGGAACTACCCAAACAGCTCCATCAGGGCCGGTTATTTCCTGGGGACTTGGGAATTCAGAAGTAAGTTTTGATCCTACAGCAGGAACAAACGGCGAATTTACCATCTGGAACATCATGGGTGGTTGGAGCAATTGTGATGCTTTCTACGAACTCATTGACGGGGAGTCCACTCAATTTTCAGTACGTGTTCCCAATGCACCGGATTTCACCAATACGCAGGTTTTCTTTGCGCTGAATGATTTCACGACAGTTGCTGCTTTGACGACGGTTCAGACTGATGCCTTGGTAACCTATACTGCAAGCATCCCGACTGGTGCTCAGGGTAAAATCATCGCGATTTCTCTCGTGGAAGGAGCTTTGCATTTTGCAACTCAGGATGTGACCATAACGGGCGATGATGTGTTTGATCTGCCGGTTGCGCCGGGATCGGTAACAGATTTGCAAAACTTATTGAATTCGATTAACTAAAAATTCAAATCAAAAATTCAGAAAATCCGGTGAGCTTTCATCGGATTTTTTTATAGAATCTTCTTTGAACCATTTTCAATCGGATTCTCATTTGGTCGTAAATCAATCCGATAAATAAAATCAAAGCTGATACAATAAGAAGTTTCAGTCCAAAATAAGAATAAGTAAGCGAACTCAAAGTTCCACCTAAAAAGAAAAAGAGAATGATGGTGGCTCTTAGTTTAATCGAAGCCTGTAATTTTGTTTTTTGACGGAAACCTTTGTAGAAAAACAATTGTGCGATTTCAATCCCTAAATCTGTAAACAATCCGGTCAGGTGAGTGGTTCTGACGACCGAATTGGAAATCATCGTCACCAGTGCATTTTGTAATCCCATGGCAAACAATAAACTATAAGCGACGTAGGTAATGGATCTTTCCAGCATAAGTTCCCCGAAAATTCCAGTAAATAATAAAACCAGTGCTTCTAAAATAACCGGAACGACGAAAATATATCGCTCATTTTTTCGGTTCATATATTCAATGAGAATTCCGGAGGTGAAAGAACCCAAAAAAAAGAAAACGACAAAGAGAAAATAAACCAGTCCGCGCCAAGTGTTTAAGCTGTAAACTTCATCCACAAAAAACGCAAAATGCCCGGTGACATTGGTGGTGAGCTGATGAATCGCAAGGAAACCTATGATGTTCACCATTCCCGCCACAAATGACAAAAGCGAAGCAATCCGAAGATTATGCTTCAGCGTTCTGTATTTACCCTTGTGCCTGAACATTCCTCATAAAATAAGCAATTAAAGCTGGAAAGCAAATGAAAAGCCCAGACTTAAAATCCAAACGAAATCTTATTTTTTCTGTTCTTTCGCCCAAGTATCTCGTAAACCAACCGTCCGATTGAAAACCCAATTTCCTTCGGTAGAATCACGATCCACCGCAAAATATCCGATTCGCTGAAACTGGAATTTATCTTCTGGTTTGGCGTTTCTCAACGAAGGTTCTGCAAATCCCTGAACTACTTTCATCGAATCGGGATTTACGAATTGCAAGAAATCACCGTCGCCGGCTTCATCGGGTGATTCAACGGTAAATAAACGGTCGTAAAGTCGTACTTCGATCGGAATATTTTCCGTAGCCGAAACCCAATGCAAAGTTCCTTTCACCTTTCGCATACTGGCTTCTGAACCGGAGCCCGATTTGGATTCTGGATCGTATTCTGCAAAAATAGTGGTGATATTTCCTTCGGAATCTTTCTCAACTCGTGTGGCTTTCACGATGTAAGCTCCTTTCAGACGAACTTCATTTCCGATGGATAAACGGAAGAATTTTTTGGGTGCTTCTTCCATAAAATCTTCGCGTTCTATGTACAATTCTCTTGTAAACGGAACTTCTCTTTCTCCGGCAGATTCATCTTCCGGATTGTTTTCAATGCTAAGCAATTCGGTTTTATCTTGCGGATAATTTTCAATCACCAGTTTTACCGGATCAATCACCGCAAAAACACGAGGAGCGATTTTATTCAAATGATCTCTGATTGCGAATTCCAGCAAGGAAATATCGATCAGATTATCACGTTTGGCAACGCCTGCTTTGTCCCAAAACTCACGAATGGATTCGGGCGTATAGCCTCTTCGTCTCAAACCGGAAATCGTTGGCATCCTCGGATCGTCCCATCCGGTTACAACGCCTTCGTCCACCAAAAGTTTCAGTTTTCTTTTGGAAGTAATCATATAACTCACGTTTCCACGTGCAAATTCTCTTTGTTTGGGTTTGAAAGGATGTTCGGGAATTTCAACTTGATCCAGATACCATTCGTAAAGTGGCCGATGGTTTTCAAATTCCAGCGAGCAAAGCGAATGAGAAACTCCTTCGATGTAATCCGATTCGCCATGTGCCCAATCATACATGGGGTAAATCTTCCACTTGTCGCCGGTTCTATGGTGATCTTTCAGCAAAACGCGGTACATCACGGGATCACGCATATTCATATTTGGCGAACTCATATCACCTTTTGCACGAAGGACATGGCTTCCTTCCGGAAATTCGCCGTTTTTCATTTTTTCAAACAATTCCAAACTTTCCTCGATCGGACGGTTTCGGTTCGGGCTTTCGATACCGGGTTCAAATGGCGTTTTCCGTTGCTCATTGATTTGTTCAGAAGTCTGATCCTCTACATATGCTTTTCCGTCTTTGATCATTTGGACAGCCCATTCGTAAAGCTGTTGGAAGTAATCAGAAGCAAAACGTTCTTCTGCCCAATTGAATCCAAGCCATTTCACATCTTCGCGGATAGAATCCACAAATTCTTGTTCTTCTTTGCTTGGGTTGGTGTCGTCAAAACGCAAATTGACCGGTGCGTCGTATTTTTCACCTAAACCAAAGTTGATGCAAATCGCTTTGGCATGACCGATGTGCAGATAACCATTGGGTTCGGGTGGAAAACGAAAACGCAGATTTTCTTTTGAATAGCCGTTATTTAAATCGTCTTCAACGATTTGTTCGATAAAATTGAGTGGTTTTTTTTCTTCTTCCATTGTGATGCTGAATAGAAGTGCAAATTTAAGTTTTTTTAACTATAATTGTAGGAAGTATTGGGTACAAAGTATTTTGAACCAGGACTTAGTTTAATTCTAATTATCTTAAACATAGATTTATGAAAAATCGACTTCTTTTTTTGTGGGTTTCAATTTTATTTGGAACTTTTTTGTTTGGGCAGGAAAATTTGAGAGTGGAATATGAAGTTCTACCGGAATTTATACCTTCTCAAAACACAAGTTTCAAGGTGGGTGTTCTGCCTAGTTTTTTTGAGCTAATCATTAGTCAAAATGAGTCACAGTATGAATATATTGAAAGAATAAACAATTTACCAAGTGAGCAATACTCATTCATTTTTCAAAAAATGTCTGAAGGAACGCTTTATATTAATCTTGAAAATAAAACTTTTGTACAAGACGTTCCTTTTGAAAATAAGACATATTTAGTAAAAGATACATTACAGCCAATTGATTGGAAAATAACGAGAGAGGTAAAGGAAATACTAGGTTTTCAAGTTTATAAAGCCAGCGGGACTATGTTAAATGGTGCTGAGTTAATTGCTTGGTATGCACCAAAGTTAAATTTTAAAATCGGGCCAGAAAGATTTTGGGGATTGCCTGGATTAGTATTAGCGGTCGAAACTAAAATCATTAATTCAAATGGAGATATAATGAAATATAATTATGAAGCCATAAAAGTGGAGGTTATTAATTCAGATACGAAAATTAAAATTCCCCAAAAGGGAATTGAAATCAATCAGCAAACTTTGGATCAAATGAGAAGAGAAGCAACAAGAAAACAAAGAGAAATGTATGGTGACGGAGTAGATAAAGATTAATTATATGAAACAGATTTTTACAGCATTCATTCTTTCAGTTTCGTTTTTGTTAAACGCTCAAGAAAAATTGAAAGTTACGTATGTAGGAAATTTTATTGTGGATGAAACCAATGCAACTTCCAAGTTTGGAGGAAGGGTTTTGCCAACGGATTTTGAGTTGGTCATAGATGGAGAGAAGTCGGCGTATGACGATATAGAAAAGCTGGTGGTACAAATGGAGGATGATAAGCCAACCTCTCAGATGAGGAGTGATCATTATTTCATTGACCTGAAAGAGAAGAGATTTTTTGTAGAACAGGAAATATTTGGAAAAAAATATTTGGTTTCGGATTCTTTGCTGAAATATGATTGGAAAATCGAAAAGGAAACCAAAGAAATTTTAGGCTATTCAGTCCGAAAAGCCACCACAATTTTGGAAGAAAATGTCAATGGGGCAGATATCGTAATGACAGCTTGGTATGCTTCCAAACTGCCCTATGCAATAGGTCCAGAACTTTATGGTGGATTGCCTGGCCTAATCCTCGAACTTGAGATAGTTAGTGTTTCAGCTGAAAATGCAATACTGACGGAACAATATACCGCTAAAAAAATTGAAATCTTAAAAGATAACTTTCGCATCAAATTTCCGAAAGGAAAAACCATCAGCTACGAAGAAGCAGAAAGAATTGGAGATGAACATTTCGATAGAATTATGGAAATGCACGGTGGCGGCGTAGATAAAGATTAACATGAACCTAAAGAAACTGCACAATTGATTTCGCAGAGATCAAATATTTATAGAAATCAAATGTGTAAATAAGTGGGAATCCGGAGAATTCCTATATAGATTATCCCAAATACAACTCAACCAAACCTTCGGGGACTTCTACCAAAATCGCTTTGTTCTCGCGATCTACTTCCAAAATCCATTCTTCCACAATGGGAATCAGGATTTCTTTTCCGTTGATTTCGACTTCAAATAAAGCCTGAGCCGAACTGTCATTTACGTCCTTTATCAGACCAATTTCGGTGTTCGTCTGGTCGTAAAGCGTAAATCCGATGATTTCGTGGTAATAAAAATCGGTGCCTTCCAGTTCGGGAAGGGTTTCAAGTGGTAAGTAAAGATTTTTATTGATGAGCTTTTCTGCTTCATCGGGTGAAACATCTTCAAATTTCACCAACATTTTTCCGCCGGAGTGGGGTTGAATGAATTCCAAAAAAAATGGAACCAGCATTCCGTTTGTTTCTACGAATACTGATTCCATATTTTGGTATAATTCTGGTTCGTCTGTATCAAGATGCAGGATTAGATTTCCTTTGAAACCGTGAAGTTTAGTGATTTTACCTAAGTAATAACAATCTTCTTTCTGCATCAGACGAATTGAATTATTCTTCTGTTTTTTCTTCTTCAGAACTTGCTTCAGCAGCCGGCTCTTCAGTAGCTTCTGTTTCAGCAACAACTTCTTCAGTCGTTTCTTCTGCTGCAACTTCAGCGTTTTCTTCAGTTGCTTCCACTTCTTCAGCAGGAGCTTCTTCTTCCACTGCTATACGAGCTTCTGATTTTTTCTTTTCAGCCTCCAAAGCAGCCGATTTAGCTTCCGCTTTTGCTTGTGCCAAACCATCTTTTTTCGCCTGAACCGCATTGGCTCTTTCTTCCAACCAAGCTTCAAATCTCTTTTCTGCTTCTTCTTCGCTGAAAGCACCTTTTGCTACACCGCCCAACAAGTGTTTTTTCATCAAAGCACCTTTGTAAGAAAGAATGTTTCTCGCTGTGTTGGTAGGCTCTGCACCTACTTGCAACCAATGAACAGCTCTGTCCAAATCCAACTCGATTTGTGCAGGATTCGTCACAGGGTTGTAAGTTCCGATTTTCTCGATGAAACGTCCGTCTCTTTTCGCTCTCGAGTCCGCGATAACGATGTGAAAGAAAGCTTTTCCTTTTCTACCGTGTCTTTGCAATCTGATTTTTGTTGCCATTTTATATGTATTGTGGGAACTCTGTCCCGGTTAAATTACATTTTTGAGGGTGCAAATTTAAAATAAATATTCAAATATCGGGCAATTAATTGGTGAATAATTAATTATGTGCGGAATATGTCTTTTGAAAAATGATTATTTCCTAACTTTAAGAAATTAAAACAATCATTATGAAGAAAATCTTTACGTTCATTACCAACTTAACGTTAATTGGATTTGTTTCCGCCCAAGCCTCTTTTATGATGGCAAAGGTAAACGAAAACGGAGAATTTTCAGTAGAAGAAATTCAGGCACCGGAAGTGCTCTTGTATCCAAATGAGATTTCCCCGGATCCATTTATGACCTTTGAAGCTCCTGCATTTCAGTATTCAAAAAATACCAGGGGACTGACATTGGCCGATTTGGATAATGATGGAGTGGATGAACTTCTAATTGGAATCGACCAAAAATTCTATGCCATTAAAGGAGACGGTACTTTACTTTTTGAAGTAGACGTAGAAGGTCCCATTCTTTATCCGCCTGCGGTAGCCGATATGGATGGAGACGGTGACTTGGAAATCGTTTTCAATTTCGGGTTTTCAACTTTAACAAATGGAACTTACGTTCTTGATCATCAGGGAAATGCCTTGGATGGTTGGCCAAGAACGCACTCCACGCTTGTTTCCAATGCGCCTGCACTTGCTGATCTAGATGATGATGGGATTATGGAAATCATCACGGCGGAAAGAATTAGCGGAACTTCTGCATATATCCATGTTTTTAAACTGGATGGAACCGAATTGAACGCCAATTGGCCTTATGATATTGGTTCCGTGTCTTGTTTCACTCCGTCTGTCGGTGACATAAATAATGATGGAATAAAGGAAGTTATTGTCGCAGGATACAATACCGGAATTTTTGCCATCCAACCCGACGGAACAATATTGTCCGGATTCCCAGTTTACGATCCTTCAGTTGCTTATTCCTACCAATCTCCCGTTTTAGTGGATTTGGATGGAGATGACGAACTGGAAATCGTAGGAGCCAACCACGGAGATGCTTCGGCATACTACGTCATGAATAATGATGGAACTTATGCAGACGGATGGCCGTATGCGATTGGAAATTGGACCTATGCACCACCAACTGTGGTGGATGTGGATGGAGATGAAGTCTATGAAATTTTTGTTGGCAACCCGAATTTTTCTGAAGGAAATTCGCTCCCTACCATTTATGGAATGTCGCCCGATGGAAGTGATCTCGCCAACTTTCCCATCAATAAAATAGGAGGCAATGAAGGAGTGATTACAGTCGCAGATATTAACAATGATGGAGTGATGGAAATAATTTTTGGAAGTAATATTACAGATTCCGAAGGTTATGGATATCTTCATGCTTATTCTGTGGATGGTTCAGGGGAAATTGATGGATTCCCTTTACGCCCCAAAGGTTTTACCTATTTGAACGGAGCTGTTGTGGGGGATATTGATAATGACGGAATGATGGATATTTCGCTCAATTCCTATACGCTCAATTTCGGAGCTTCAACCGACTCTCTTTTCATCAGTTCTTATAATTTGAACGTTCCTTATGATGAAAGTAAAATTCTTTGGAATGGTTACAAGGGAAATAACACAAGGGACGGGTTATTAGTTGAAGAAATTATCATGGGAACCGAAGACATGACTCAAAACCCCATTTCAGTTTACCCAAATCCTTCTTCCGGAATTCTGAATATCCAATTAAAAGAAGAAGTTTCTGATTTCAAGATAAATATATTTGATTTAAACGGCCGAAATGTATTTACTCAAAAAGATACTGTATCCAAATCCTTGAGAACCTATAATTTATCTCATCTTCCGCCAGGAACATATGTTGTACAACTCATGGTTGATAATCAAAGGAAGAATTTGAAGTGGATTAAAAAATAAATCTAAGCCCGAACTAATTCGGGCTTTTTTCTTCAATCAACAGCAACTATTTTTGTCAGATGAACAAACAAGAAATTCTAATCGCAGCCGGAAACTATATCAAAAAAGGATTTACCGGCGAAACCACCGGACACGATTTTTACCACATCGAACGCGTGGTGAAAACAGCTCGAAAAATTGCTTCAGAAGAAAATGCCGATTTGTTTTTAGTCGAATTGGCGGCTTGGCTTCATGATGTAGGTGATTATAAATTACACGACGGAATGGATAAATCAGAAGAATTAATTTCCGAATTTTTATTCGAATTAAATCTTCCCAAAGAAACGATTTCCAAAATCATCAAAATCGTTTCCCAGGTTTCTTTCAGCAAAGGAAATGCTCCCACAAGTTTAGAAGCCAAAATCGTTCAGGATGCTGACCGATTGGATGCTTTGGGCGCCATCGGACTCGCCCGGACTTTTGCCTATGGCGGAAGCAAACAGCGAGAAATCTACAATCCCGAAATCCCGGAAGAAACTTCCATTCAGCACTTTTACGACAAACTTTTGAAATTAAAAGATTTGATGAATACTAATTCAGCAAAGAAAATCGCCGAAGAACGTCATCAATTTTTAGAAGAATTTTTGGAGAGGTTTTATGAAGAATGGGAGAGTTGAGACCTGTCAGGTTTCAAAAACCTGACAGGTCTTTACAAGTCTTTTTGATTTTTCCTTGTGGTGAAAATTTTAATTTCATTAATTTTAGCTTTTAAAAAAAAAATAACGAACCACAAAATGCATAAACAATATTTTATTGCACTCATTTTTTTATTGTCCCAATTTAATTTTGCTCAGGCACCTAAAAAACCAAGTTGTGCCGAGATTTACGAATCCATCCAAAAACTGAATTTCCTCGGTTCGGTTTTGTATGTAGCAGCGCATCCCGACGATGAAAACACCCATTTGATTTCCTATTTTGCCAATGATGTTCATGCGCAAACGGCCTATATTTCCCTGACGCGTGGCGATGGCGGACAAAATCTAATCGGGCCGGAATTGCGGGAATTATTGGGCGTTATCCGCACGCAGGAACTTTTGCAGGCAAGAAGAATTGACGGAGGCGAACAGTTTTTTACAAGAGCCAATGATTTCGGGTATTCAAAAAATCCGGAAGAAACTTTTCAATTTTGGGACAAAGAAGAAGTTTTAAGCGATTTGGTGTATGTGATCCGAAAATTTCAACCCGATGTCATCATCAATCGTTTCGATCATCGCACACCCGGAACGACGCACGGACACCATACCGCATCTGCGATGTTGAGCGTGGAAGCCTTTGATTTGGCCGCAAATTCATCAGCCTTTCCGGAACAATTAAAAAAGTTTTCGACTTGGCAGCCCAAACGTTTATTTTGGAACCAATCCTGGTTTTTTTATGGAAGTCAGGAAAAGTTTGAAAAAGCCGATAAAACCAATCTTTTTGTAATGGACATCGGGTCTTATTATCCGACTTTGGGATTGAGCAATTCCGAAATTGCAGCCAAAAGCCGAAGCCAACACAGTTCGCAAGGATTTGGAGCGACGGCAGTTCGTGGAACTGCGATTGAATATCTGGAACCGATCAAAGGTGGAATGCCCAAAAACGATGTTTTCGAAGGAATTGATACCAGCTGGAACCGTGTAAAAGGCGGAAAGGCAATCGGAGAAATTCTCTCAAAAGTAGAACGGGAATTTGATTTCACAAATCCCTCTAAATCCGTTCCCGAACTCATAAAAGCTTACCAATTGATTTTAAAATTGGAAGACAAACATTGGCGACAAATTAAATTAGAAGAAATAAAAAACATCATTTACCATTGTTCCGGATTGTTTTTGGAAGCGGTTGCCAAAGAACCCTATACGACGGTTGGTGGGAATGCCGATGTGAAAATAGAAGCAATTAACCGAAGTGATCTTTCGATCAAATTAAATGAAATTCAGCTCGAAAAATTCAACAAAGATTTAAAACCCAATCAAGCTTATCGTTCCGATAGAACTTTGGTCAGTTCCGCCTTTTTGAAACCAAGTTCGCCTTATTGGCTCGAAGAAAAAGGAAGTTTGGGAATGTACAAAGTGAGCGATGAGAAATTGATTGGATTGCCGGAAGCGCCGCCACCATACAGCGTTTTGTTCAACTTAAATATTTTGGGACAGGATTTTCATCTCGAAAAACCGGTGGTTTACAAATACAATGATCCGGCAAAAGGCGAAACCTATAAACCCTTTGTGATTTTGCCTGAAGTTTCGGTCAATGTCGAAGAAAAAGTTTTGATTTTTGGCGATCAAAGTTCACAAAGAATTCCGGTAAAAGTCAAAGCATTTACGGATGATTTAAAAGGAAATTTAAGCCTGAAAGCACCGGATGGTTGGAAGATTTCACCTGAAAATTTGGAAGTGTCTTTGAGTGCCAAAGGCGAAGAAAAAACCTTTTGGTTTGAAGTCAATCCACCTAAAAATCAGTCCGAAGGAGAGTTAATTCCACAACTCAAAGTGGGGATTGGAACTTATGAAAATCAATTGATTGAAATCAATTACGATCATATTCCTGAACAGAAAGTTTTATTGCCCGGCTCAGCCAAATTGGTCAAAATAGACATCGAGAAGAAAGGTGAAAAAATCGGATACATCATGGGCGCAGGCGACTCCGTTCCTGAAAATCTACGTCAAATAGGATATCAAGTGGAAATCATTTCGCCCCAAAACATAACAGCCGAAAACTTGGATAGATTGGATGCCGTTGTTTTGGGAATTCGTGCATTTAACGTAATTCCGGAATTAAAATTCAAAAATAAAATCTTGTTTGAGTATGTGAAAAACGGTGGAAATTTAGTAGTTCAGTACAATACTTCGCGAGATGTTTTGACAGAGGAAGTTGCACCGTTTCCATTGACACTCTCGCGCGATCGTGTGACCGATGAAAATTCGGAAGTGAAATTTTTGGATAAAAATCATCCGGTTTTGAATATTCCGAATAAAATCACTTCGAAAGATTTCGAAGGTTGGGTGCAGGAAAGAGGATTGTATTTTCCCGACAACTGGAGCAAAGAATTTACGCCTATTTTATCAATGAATGACAAAGGTGAAGCGCCGATGAAAGGCAGTTTGCTCGTGGCGAAATACGGAAAGGGCTATTACGTTTACACCGGATTGAGTTTCTTCCGCGAATTACCGGAAGGGGTTCCCGGAGCTTATCGATTGTTGGCAAATATTTTATCTTTAGGGAAATAAATGTCATTCCGAGGAACGAGGAATCTTAGATTCTTCGCTCCGCTGCGCTTTGCTCTGAATGACATCCGTTATAAAAATCAATAGAATGAAAGAAAAAGAAACACACATTAAAAAATCCTGGCGCGAGTCCTATACCTGGGTTTTGCTTGCCAATGCCGGATACATTCTCGTGTTTTACATTCTGATGAAAATTTTTAGCTGATGCACGGAATTGACTGGATTATATTGATCGGTTCGATGTTGTTCATCGTGGTTTACGGTGTTTGGAAGACGCGCGGACAAAGCAGTGTGCAGGATTTTCTGAAAGGAAACGACTCTAATTGGTTTACCGTGGGATTGTCCATAATGGCAACTCAGGCCAGTGCGATCACCTTTCTTTCCACACCTGGTCAGGCCTTTCACGATGGAATGGGTTTCGTGCAATTTTACTTTGGATTGCCCATTGCGATGGTCATCATCTGTTTGGTTTTCATTCCTTTGTATCATAAATTAAATGTTTATACGGCTTACGAATTTTTGGAAAGTCGTTTTGATCTGAAAACCAGAACTTTAACGGCTTCTTTGTTTTTAATTCAAAGAGGTTTATCGGCTGGAATTACCATTTTCGCACCGTCCATTATTTTGTCTGCGGTTTTGGGTTGGGATTTAACTTGGTTGAATATCATTATCGGTTCGCTTGTCATTATTTATACTGTTTCGGGAGGAACCAAAGCGGTAAATGTCACCCAGAAACAGCAAATGTCGATTATGATGGGCGGAATGGCGGTGGCATTTGTCATTTTGGTTTATTCGCTTCCCGACGGAATTAATTTCTCCAATGCTTTAGAAATTGCCGGAGCAAGCGGAAAGATGGATGTTCTGGATTTTTCCTTTGATTTTGATAACCGTTATACCATTTGGAGCGGGATCATTGGCGGAACTTTCCTTTCGCTGAGTTATTTCGGAACGGATCAAAGCCAGGTTCAGCGTTATCTGAGTGGGAAATCGGTGAAGCAAAGTCAGATGGGAATGATCATGAACGGATTCCTCAAAGTACCGATGCAGTTTTTCATTTTATTGGTTGGTGTGATGGTTTTTGTGTTTTATCAGTTCAATTCTTCTCCTTTGAATTTTAATCCGGTGGCTCAGAAATCCATTGAAAACTCAACCTATTTTGAACAATATTCAGAATTGGAAAATGAGAATTCAGAAAATTTCGAAGCCAAAAAAGATTTGATTTTTAATTATGTAAGTGCGGAAGAAACTGAAAAAATAGCTTTGAAAAAAGCCATTATTTCTGCTGAAAACAAAGACAAAGAATTGCGCGAAGAAGCACGTCAAATCATTTCCCAAGCCGATTCCACGGTTGAAACCAACGATAAAGACTATGTTTTCATTCATTTCATCCTGAATCATCTCCCGAAAGGCATTATCGGCTTGTTGCTGGCCATGGCATTGTGCGCGGCGATGTCTTCTACGGCTTCAGAATTAAACGCGTTGGCAACCACCACAACCATGGATTTGTACAAACGCAACAATGACGGAGAAACGGACGGGCATTATCTGAAAGCTTCGAAATGGTTTACGCTTATGTGGGGTGTGCTGGCGATTTTATTTGCCTGCGTTGCGGATTTGTTTGACAATTTAATTCAGTTGGTAAACATCATCGGATCGATATTTTACGGGAATGTTTTGGGGATTTTTCTGCTGGCATTTTTCTTCCGTTTTGTCCGAGGAAATTCGGTATTCATTGCGGCAATCATTACGCAAATCATTGTGATCATCGGTTGGAAATTTGACTGGATGCCGTATTTATGGTTGAATTTGTTTGGATGTGCTTTGGTGATTTTGATTGCGTTGCTCATTCAATTCATGAATAAAAACTCTAAAGATTCAGATGAAATTGAAAGTATTGGTAATTGATAATTTTGACTCTTTCGTTTATAATCTGGTTCAATATCTGGAAGATTGCGGTGCGGAAGTAATTTTACGAAACAATCGGGAAATCAGCTTATCGGAAGTAGGGAATTTTCATAAGATTTTACTTTCTCCCGGACCGGGCGTTCCTTCTGAGGCCGGAAAACTATTGGAAATTATTCAAAAATTTGCAGCTTCAAAAAGTATATTCGGCATTTGTTTGGGGCAACAAGCAATTGGTGAAGTATTTGGTGCAAATCTTATAAATCTCAACAAGGTTATTCATGGTGAATCCACCCGAATTTCAGTTTTGGTAGAGGACGAAATGATTTTCAAGGGACTTCCAATGGAATTTGAAGCCGGACGTTACCATTCTTGGGTTGTTTCAAATCTGAATTTCCCGGATCAGCTTGAGATTACTTCTGTCGATGAGAACGGACAAATTATGTCACTTCGCCACAGAGAATTTGATGTCAGAGGTGTGCAGTTTCATCCGGAAAGTATTTTGACACCATTTGGAAAAAAAATGATTGAGAATTGGCTTAAAGAGTAAAAAAAAGCGGCAGAGAAACCCGGCCGCTTTTGTCAAGGTTATTTCTTAATGATTATTTCGACCATTCTTTGATAGAATCTTGGTTCATTTTGATGTAATCTTCGTTTCCTGCTTGTTTGGCCGCGTCCAAAGATTTTTGAGCCAATGAAATCGCTCCTTTGATATCGCCTGCTTTGGCATAAATCAAGGATTGCTGACGCAACTGCCAGAATCTCGGTTCTTTGTTGTCTTTCATTCCTTCATCAATCCATTTTTTGGCTTGCTGAATGTCCTTTCCGGTTGTGTAATAATAATTAGCGGCGGCCAAATAATCCTGAGGCGTCGGATTTCCTTTCATAGTTTCTGCGATAGATGCCATCACTTTTTTATCGGTTGGAACTTCGATTTTTGTTTCCACATAAATATTGTCCCAAAGGAAATTTAATTTGGCTGAGTCGTGTGTCAAATCATCGATTGAGATGGAAAAAGTTTCTACTTCCAAAGGAATTTTATTGGCTTTAGCTGTGGTTTTGGCGGCGATTTTTGATTCCTCCCATTTCTCCGGATTTCCCCAGTTTTCGGTGTCGGTATAGAAATAAATTTCCCAACTCTCCTTTTCCGGTTTTGTGTAAATGGCATATTTACCAGCTTTCAAAGTTTGTCCATCGATGATTACATCGTCTGAAAATGAGATGGTTGTGTTTTTGTTGGCACCTGTTCTCCAAATTTTTCCATAAGGAACCAGATTGCCAAAAATCTCTCGGTCATTTTTGTTGGGTCTTGAATATTCGAGTTCAATTTTGGTCAGACCCACCGTTATCTCCATTTCAGTTGGCGCACTGGCAGCAGGTGTTGATACTTGTGATTGAGAAATCGCCATCAGTCCGGCCAAACTTAAAATTGTCAATGCTTTTTTCATGTTTGAATTTTTTTTAAAGGCTAAATTTAAGCAATAAAAATTTATCGATGTTTTAATTATCTGCACATTTCTTGCAGAAAGATTTTCCCGATACATTTATATTTGTAACCTATGCTGGAGAAAAAAGAAGCACAATACGAAAAAGTAGTTCTCGTGGGATTAATCACACGTGATCAGCCCGAAGAAAAGTTAGAAGAATACATGGATGAACTTGAGTTTCTGGCTTATACTGCCGGAGCTGAAGTTGCAAAACGCTTTACCCAGAAAATGGAGAAACCGGATTCCAAATTCTTTGTGGGTTCCGGAAAATTGGATGAAATCACGGCGTTTGTTGAAGAAAATGAAATTGATACGGTCATTTTTGATGACGAATTGACGCCTTCCCAATTAAAAAACATTGAAAAAGTTGTCGAAAGAAAAATCATCGATCGGACGCAATTGATTCTTGATATTTTTGCCCAACGCGCCCAAACTTCTTATGCGAGAACCCAGGTTGAATTGGCACAGTACGAATATCTTTTACCGCGTCTGACCCGAATGTGGACGCATTTGGAGCGACAACGGGGTGGAATCGGGATGCGTGGGCCTGGTGAAACCGAAATCGAAACCGACCGCCGGATCATCCGCGACCGTATTACATTACTCAAGGATAAATTAAAATCCATCGATAAACAAATGGCGACGCAACGTAAAAACCGCGGTGCGCTCGTTCGTGCGGCTTTGGTCGGTTATACAAATGTTGGGAAATCTACCTTGATGAACGTTTTGAGTAAATCGGAAGTTTTTGCAGAAGACAAATTATTTGCGACGCTTGACACAACGGTTCGTAAAGTGGTCATCGGAAATCTTCCCTTTTTGTTGACTGACACGGTTGGGTTCATCCGCAAGTTGCCAACCCAATTAGTGGAATCTTTTAAATCCACTTTGGATGAAGTGCGCGAAGCCGATTTATTGGTGCACGTCGTGGATATTTCGCATCCGAGTTTTGAAGATCATATTCATTCGGTGGATGAAATTCTAAATGAAATCGGAAGCAAAGACAAACCCACGGTTTTGGTTTTCAATAAGATTGATAATTTTTCCTACATCAAAAAAGACGAAGACGATTTGACCGAAGTCAAACGGGAAAATATTTCATTGGAAGAATGGAAACGCACTTGGATGGCCAAAAGCGGAAATCCGACTTTATTTATTTCGGCTACCCAAAAGGAAAACATGGATGAATTGCGAAAAACGATTTACGAAGAAGTGAAAAAAATCCACATTACGCGTTTTCCATACAATGATTTTCTATTTGAATATTTTGAGGAGGAGAATTAAATAATTTGAAAATCAGCTAATTTGAAGATTTGAAAATTAATTCATCTTTAAATGATAATATTTCTGCGTCAAACTTTCTCTGACTTCCAATTTTTTTAATTCTTCTTTAGAAAACCAATTTTCCCAATTTGAATTTTGGTTATAATAAATAGTGTCTTGATTTTCAATTATTATATAATTTGAAAGCCAAAATTTAGTATCAATATGTTGCTCTACATTAAAATCCACATTCTTACTAAAAAAATAATCGAATTTTTCAATTATTTTCAAATTGATCGTAAATAAGAAAAACAAATAAAAAATTGGAATTAACCAAAGTAAATGGAAAGATTTTAGGAAAGATTTTCCCGGAAGAAATGTTACCACAAAAATCGAAACGAGAATGCTGATGAATAAAATTGTTGGTCTTGAATTGAATCGAAATGGATTTGTAGGGAATAAATCAATCTTCCAAAAAAAATAGGAAAAGAAATAAAATGATTAAAAGGCTTAATCCTATTATTGAAAATATTTTCAAATCAACTCATTTCTAAATTTCGAAATCAATTCACGTGCCCCAGTTTTACCAATTTAGCGTGGTCCAGGATTTTGATTTTTCTACCTTCGACTTCGATTAAATTATCTGTTTTGAATTCTGAAATCAATCGGATAGCAGATTCAGTGGCAGTTCCGATGAGGTTGGCCATTTCTTCGCGGGTAAGTGAAATCTTGATAAACCCGTCTTTGTCGGTTCCTAATTTTTTTTCGAGTAAAACCAGAACTTCCGCCAAACGTTCCCGAACGGTTTTCTGTGCCAGGAAAGTAATGGTTTGGGCGGATTCGCCTAAATCTTCAGAAATTCTTCTCAGGATGTCAAATGCCAGTTTCGGATGGAATTCCAGTACTTTCAAAAAGAATTTCTCTGGAATGAAGCAAGCTTCGGTGTCTTCCATTGCAGTTGCCGAAGCGCCATAAGGTTGTTTGGATAAAATAGAACGATAACCGATGATGTCTCCCGATTTTGTAAAACGCAGAATCTGCTCTTTTCCGTTAAAACCGAGTTTGAACATTTTAGCCGTACCTTTGTCGAGGTAGTAAATTCCTTTGGGAGTGGCCCCTTCTTCAATGATGGATTCGCCCTTTTTGTACGAAATGATTTTCTTTTCGTGACTTAATTCGGCCAATTCTTCTTTTGAGAAATGTTGAAGAATTTCAGGGTTTTCAAACAAGGTACAGATGTTGGTGACGTTTTCTAATATATCGGACATAATTAATAAGAATGACTTAAATCACGTCAAATTTACATCAAATCACTTGAATTAGAAAGTAATTTTGCAAATTGTATGGCGGACAATTGTTTTCACTGTGGACAAAAGCTTGAAGCCGAAGAAATCCTCTTCGACCAGAAGCAATTTTGCTGCCTTGGATGCAAGACGGTTTATGAGATTCTAAACCTAAACGGATTGGAAGATTTCTATGCGATGAACCGTGATGCAGGCGTACGTCCGGACGATAAGGCGAATCGGCATTTTGAATTTCTGGACACACCCGAAATCTTTGAAAAAGTCGTGGATTTTTCTGATGACGGAACCACACTTGTAACTTTTCATATTCCGGTGATTCACTGTACATCATGTGTATGGTTACTTGAGAGTTTACACGAAATCCATCCAACAATTAATTATTCGACCGTTCATTTTTCGCAGAAAGATGTTCAGGTTTCGTTTAAAGACCAGGAAATTAAATTGAGTGAAGTGGCGAGATTGCTGACCCAGCTCGGCTATAAACCGACCGTAAATCTACAATCGCTGAACAAAAAACAAGACGGACACGACCGCACGCTTTTGTTGAAAATTGGTGTGGCGGGATTTTGTTTTGGAAATATAATGTTGCTGGCTTTCCCGGAATATTCACTTCCTTTTTCAAATAACAGCCCCGAAGCCTGGCTGGAAGGCAATAAGGAATTTTTCCGTTGGGGAATGTTTCTGCTTTCACTGCCTGTAATGTTTTTCTCAGCCACCGATTATTTCAAATCGGCCTGGCAGGGAATCAAAAACAAATTTATCAATATAGATGTTCCGATTGCGATTGGGTTCTGGGTTTTATTTCTCAGAAGTACTTACGACGTAATTTTTGATTTAAGTCCGGGATTTTTTGACAGTATTGCGGCGCTCGCATTTTTTATGCTGATTGGGAAATGGTTTCAGCAGCGAACTTATAAAGCTTTGGCTTTTGATCGTGATTATAAATCATTTTACCCGATTGCGGTAGTCAAAATCAAAGACGGAATAGAAGAGCCTTCTTTGCTTTCTGATTTGAAAGTGGGCGACAGAATTTTAATCCGAAACGAAGAAATCATTCCGGCTGACGCGGTTTTAATTCGTGGCGAAGCGATGATTGACAATAGTTTTGTGACCGGTGAGTCCAAACTGATTCGTAAAAATCCGGGCGATAAAATTTTTGCTGGCGGTAAGCAATCCGGCTCTGTGATTGAACTTGAAATGATCAAAAATGTCAATCAGAGTTACCTCACGCAACTTTGGAACAACGAAGCTTTTCAAAAAGCAGATTCCGGGTTGAACCGACTTACCAACAGCATCAGCCGCTATTTTGTGATCACCATACTTTTTATTGCGCTGGCATCGGCCGTTTTCTGGTATTTTTATGATTCTACCCAGATTATGCAGGTTGTGACGGCGATTTTGATTATTACTTGTCCCTGTGCGCTGGCATTGTCTTCTCCGTTTATTTTAGGCAACGTAATGCGGATTTTGGGCGAGAAAAAATTCTACATTAAAAGCACTTCGGTGATTGAATCCATGGCCAAAACGAACGAAATTGTTTTTGACAAAACCGGAACCATTACGGAAAATCAGAGTGCTGAAGTGAAATATTCGGGAGAAGAATTAAATGTGAATGAATTAAGCGAAATAAAATCAGTTCTGAAGAATTCAAACCATCCGTTGAGTCGTATTTTGTATGAAAAATTGAGAACCAACCAACTGATTTCGGTTCAGCATTATGAAGAAATTTTTGGAAAAGGACAGATTGCTTCTGTCAATGGAAAGGAAATTAAGATTGGTTCCAAATCCTTTGTGGGAGCGACAGATATAACGCCTGTCAATCAGACGCAGGTTTATATTTCCGCTGATGGAAAAATCAAAGGCAAATATGAATTTCAGAATTTATACAGAAAAGGTCTTGAAAATCTGATTGAAAAATTGGACGAATATGGTTTGTCGATTTTGTCGGGCGATAATGATTCGGAGTTAGCGAAACTAAAAACAATTTTCCCGGAGCGAACAAATTTTCATTTCAATCAGTCACCTGAAGATAAATTGTTGTTTATTGAAAAATTACAGTCACAAGAAAAAGAGGTTTTGATGCTCGGTGATGGTCTGAACGATTCGGGTGCATTGAAGCAAAGTGATACAGGGATTGTGATATCTGAGGACATCAATAACTTTTCGCCTTCCTGCGATGCGATTTTGGATTCTAAAAATTTTGCATTTCTGCCTGAATTTTTACGCTTTTCAAAACTTTCCATTAAACTTATTTGGACTGCCTTTTTGATCAGTTTTTTGTATAATATTGTAGGTTTGGCGTTTGCGATTTCAGGGAATCTGGAACCTGTGGTAGCCGCTATTTTGATGCCCATTAGCTCCATTTCGGTTGTTATTTTTGCAACGTTAAGTACAAGGCTTTCCGCGAAAATGATATTCAAGAATTTAGAATGAGTATAAATTACTTCGTAAACCTAACCCTGTGACCAAAATCATTACAATTTTAGCGTTGCTATTGTACATTTGTAGGCGCTATGGGGATAGTGATTTTAATGGTGATGGCAAGTGTCTCTTTGGCTGCAGTATTTTTAGGATTATTTTTACTGGGCGCCAAAAAGGGGCAATTTGACGAAGACGAATCTCCCGCAGTGAGAATGCTCAAAGATGATAAAAAAGTTAAAGACAAAATTGATTCATAATGCAAATGCAAACGTTTAAATACGATAACAGAATCGTAAAGTATTTCCTTTATGCCACTATTTTTTGGGCTGTGATGGCCTTTACATTTGGTGTCTTGGTTGCAACCTTAAAGTTTTTCCCGGAACTTCCGGATTATATTTTTGGGTCAGACGACCCGAGGATCGGGGGGAGTATTGACGGACTTGCCGCGACCAACGGTATGATGGGGTTTGGGCGTTTAAGGATGATCCACACTACGTTTGCGGTTTTTGCTTTCGTGGGTAACGGATTCTTTGCCGGAGCTTATTATTCCATGCAGAGATTGCTAAAAACCCGTATGGGAAGCGACCTGATGAGCTGGACGCACTTTTGGAGCTGGCAGCTTTTCATCTTTTTGTCTTTGGTTACTTTCCTTTTGGGATTCAATACTTCAAAAGAATATGCTGAGCACGAATGGCCTTTGGATATTTTGATTACGATTTCCTGGGTGATTTTCGGTGCCAATATGCTGAGAACGATTTACAGAAGAAGAGTTCGTCACTTGTATGTGGCTATTTGGTTCTACCTGGGGACCTGGACAGCTGTGGCGATGCTTCATATATTCAACAATCTTGAGTTGCCGGTAACCTGGAGTCTGACAGCAGCGAAAAGTTATTCGCTGTATGCAGGTGTTCAGGATGCATTGGTTCAGTGGTGGTATGGACATAACGCGGTTGCCTTTGTGTTGACCACGCCGATTCTTGGGTTAATGTATTATTTCGTTCCGAAAGCAGCAAACCGTCCGGTTTTTTCTTATAAATTATCGATTATTCACTTCTGGTCTTTGATTTTTATCTATATCTGGGCCGGTCCTCACCATTTATTATATACTTCGCTTCCGGCTTGGGTACAGGCAGTAGGAACGGGTTTTTCCATTATGCTGATTGCTCCTTCTTGGGGTGGTATGCTTAATGGATTACTTACGCTGCGTGGTGCATGGGACAAAGTGAGAGAAGAACCGGTGCTTAAATTCTTTGTGGTAGCAATCACTTGTTATGGTATGGCGACTTTTGAAGGGCCAATGCTGGCTACTAAGACCTTAAACAAAATTGGTCACTTTACCGATTGGGTTCCTGCACACGTTCACGTAGGTACTTTGGGGTGGAATGGATTTATCATTTTTGGTATGATTTATTGGTTGATTCCAAAAATGTTCAACACCAAACTTGCATCCAATAAAATGGCCAATGCTCACTTCTGGATTGGTACAATGGGTATCCTTTTCTGGGTAATTCCAATGTATGTTGCAGGGTGGACACAAGGTTTGATGTGGCAACAATTTAACGAAGACGGAACTTTGAAATACGGAAACTTCCTTCAAACCGTAACTATTTTGAAAGACTGGTTATATCCGATGCGTGCCTTTGGTGGAACTCTATATCTGATAGGGTCAATCATGCTGGTTATCAATGTTTGGAAAACAGTTAGAAAAGGAAAATATATTCCGAACGAAGAAGCGGAAGCTCCTGCACTTGCTAAAATCAGCAATGCACGTAAAAAAGGAGAAGGAGCACATACTTGGTTGGAAAGAATGCCTACTTTATTGACTGTATTGTCTTTCGTAGCAGTAGCCATTGGAGGCGCAGTCGAAATCATTCCAACGATAGTTGTGAAATCAAATGTTCCGACCATAGCTTCGGTAACACCCTATACACCGCTTGAACTGGAAGGTAGAGATTTGTACATACGGGAAGGATGTAATGCTTGTCACACGCAGATGATTCGTCCGTTCAGGGATGAAGTGAAGCGTTACGGCGAATATTCCAAACCGGGAGAGTATGTTTACCATCACCCATTCCTTTGGGGATCACAGCGTTCGGGTCCGGATTTGCACCGTCAGGGTGGAAGAAACCCAGATGCATGGCATTACAAACACATGTGGGATCCGCGTGATACTTCTCCGGGCTCCATTATGCCTAGATATCCTTGGTTAATTACCAATAAACTTGACCGCAGTTTAACGGATGCCAAATTGAAGACAATGGTTAAGCTGGGCGTTCCTTATGAAGAAGAAGATTTTGACAGTATGACTGTTTCTATGGACAGACAAGCCATTGCAATCGAGAAAAGTATTTTTGATGCAGATGTCAAATTGAAAGAGAGATATGAGCGTGAAGCCCAAGAAAAAGGAGAAGCGTTTGTGCCATTAAGAGACCGCGAGATTACAGCGCTGATTGCCTATTTGCAAAGATTGGGTACAGATATTTCAACGGAACAAACCGAAACTACATCCATTATAGGTGTAGGAAATGAATAAGTATGTTAAAATATTTTAAAGACGCTTTTACCAATTACGAAAACGCAGGCATTCTGCAAACACTGTCATTGCTGCTATTTGTAATTTTCTTTCTGGGATTGATATATTTTATATGGAAAAGACCGAAAGAATATTATAAAGATGACGCAAATCGTCCGCTGGATGACGACGAGATAGATAAGACTAAATAAGAATAAATCAGATCCTATGGATTTGAACAGTAAAAATACAAGAACTATGAGACAACGTACGCCAGGTTATATTCTGATTCCCTCTGTTATGATTTTCATAATCGGAACGTTAATGATGGTTACACCAGTAAACTTTGATATGGAGCCTGGGATTTTGGGCTTTTTCTCAAACACCTGGAATCAATTCATCAATACCATGTCAAGCTGGATTCCACTGGCAATTACGGTTATTTCTCTTATCATGATTCTTATTATAAATGCTATCAATCAAGTAGTAGAGAGCCAACGATTCAAGAAACTCTCATCTGAACAGCAGCAGAATTATCTGGTAATGTCCAAACAGAACTATTTCAAAAGACTTTTGAAAAGTGGACGTGAACGCCAATCTGATGAAGAGGAGGAAGCCATCATACTTGACCATGGTTTTGACGGTATCAAAGAACTTGACAACGCACTTCCGCAGTGGTGGCTTGCAATGTTCTACATGGGTATTGTATTTATGGTAGTATATTTATTGGCATTTAGTTTTACAGATTTTGCGCATCCCGAAGTAGAGTATGAAGAATTCAACACTAAAGAACAAGCCAGAGTTGATAAATGGATTGAAGAAAATGACATCACCATGGCAGAAGCCACAAATAAATATTTGGATGCCCAGGCAATAGCCGAAGGAAAGAAAACATTTGAAACTATTTGTGCAACATGTCACAGAGCAGACGGTGGTGGAGGTATAGGGCCGAACTTAACGGATGACAATTGGATTAACAAAACACAAGACAGTCTTTTCTATAATATATATGATATAATATTTAATGGTAGCCCAACCAATGCACAGATGCGAGCCTTTGGACAAAGAGGTGAGCTGACCGGGCTGGCGATTGAAAAGGTTGCATCCTATGTTTACTATCTTAATCAGGAGGAACCAACAATTGGTGTAAATGAAGGTGGTGCCGCCCCACAAGGTGATTTAATCAGTGAATGGTCACAAAGTGGAGAACAACAACCACCAATGAACCTGACTGAGCCGGAAATTCCTGCTACCACACCAACTCCGGACGTTACAACTGATTCTGCAACAGCCGGTCAGAACAATAAATAATTCCCATTTTGGTTTTGAAATGGGATCGAAAAACTAAAAATGGACGATTCTCAAATCAAAGATCAGGATCTCGCTAAACTTTCAGAAGAGGAAGAAGCGTTTAGATCTAGTATTGTAACAATGGATAGAAAAGGAAAACGCAAGTGGGTGTTTCCTAAAAAACCATCAGGAAGATTTACAGTTTACAGGACTTGGGTTGCCTATATTTTATTGGCCTTTCTGGTTGTGGCTCCTTTTGTGAAATTACCCAACGGAAATCCTATATTCTTATTCAATATCCCCAAAGGAGAATTCATCATTTTCGGATTCCCGTTCTTTACTTCCGACTTCTTTTTGCTCGCCATAGGGATGATTACAACCATCGTTTTCATTGTATTGTTTACAGTTGTTTATGGAAGAATTTTTTGCGGATGGATTTGTCCTCAAACCATATTCATGGAACATGTTTTCAGAAGAATTGAATACTGGATTGAAGGTGACCGACCCAAACAGATGAAACTTGCCAAACAAGATTGGGACGAAGAAAAAATCAGAAAGCGCCTTTTGAAATGGACCGTCTTTACACTGATTTCTTTTTTCATTGCCAATATATTTCTAGCTTACATCATTGGTTCAGATGCATTGTTTGATTTGGTAAAAGAAGGACCTGCCAACAATATGAGTACATTTATAGGACTCATTATCTTTACAGGACTTTTCTATTTCATATTTGCTTGGTTCAGAGAACAAGTCTGTACATTGGTTTGCCCATACGGGAGATTGCAAGGGGTTTTGATTGACAAAAAAACAATCATTGTCGCCTACGATTTCAAACGTGGTGAATCAACTGCAGGGCGTGCGAAATTCCGAAAAGGAGAAGACAGAAAAGCGCTTGGAAAAGGCGACTGTATCGACTGTAAACAATGTGTAGTGGTTTGTCCGACCGGAATCGACATCAGAAACGGAACCCAACTGGAATGTGTGAATTGTACAGCCTGTATCGATGCTTGTGACGAAGTAATGGAGAAAATTAACCTCCCGAAAGGACTCATCCGTTATGCTTCTGAAGAGAACATTGAAACAGGTAAGAAATTCAAATTTACCGGTAGGATGCTGGCTTACACACTCGTATTAATCGGAATGATTTTGTCGATTAATGCATTCCTTTTCAGTAGAAATGATGTGGAAGTTAAATTCCTTCACGTTCCCGGACGAAATTATAAAATCGAAGGTCAGAATATTTCAAACGTTTATCAGTACACACTTTATAACAAAACCAACGGAGATTTGGATATCAGATTCGAAATCCAGTCCCACGAAAACGGCTCGATCCGTATCCTTGACGGACCCAATGACATAAAGCTTACAAAAGGAAATGTTCAACAAGGCGTGGTTGAAGTAAGAATTCCCATGAACGACATCAGTTCTTACAAAGAACCTGTTGTGATGATTGCAGTAGATGAAGACGGGAATTTACTCGACGAATATTTAACAAGTTTTTCAGCTCCTTATTAGAAAGAATTATGGCGAAATTTAAATTTACATGGCTGCACGGATTGATGATTGCACTGGGCTGTTTCATTATTTTCATATCATCACTTGTCTTTTTTGCCGGTAACATGGGCGAAATGGTAGAGGATAATTATTACGACAAAACAGTTCATTATCAGGATGACATAAACGCTGCAAAAAGGACCAATAATTTGGCGCAAAAGCCGGAACTAATTCAACAAGCCAACGGCTATCTGATCCGTTTTTACCAAGAACCACAAAGTGGTGAAATTCTTTTTTTGCGTTCCAACAACAGTGATGAAGATATTTTGCAACCGCTGGATCTGAATTCAAGAAAGGAACAGCTGGTGCATGCTACAAAACTTAAAGACGGTGAATATGAAGTTTCCATCCGATGGAAAGAAAATGGAGAAGATTATCTCCTTAAAAAGACAGTGAATTGGAAAACTCCCTCCTCATAATCGCATTGATGCTCGGGCTCGCTTCGAGCCTGCACTGTGTGGGAATGTGCGGCCCGATTGCCTTTTCACTCGGACTAAACCCCGAAAACAAATTTGATTTTACCTTTAGGAATCTTACCTATCAGTTTGGGCGTGTTACCACTTATGGTTTGTTGGGCGCTATTCTGGGAATAGTAGGATACAGTATTTCATTTGCCGGATTTCAAAACCCATTGAGCATCGCCGTGGGAATCCTGATGATCCTACTGGCTGTTTTGCCCAAAAATCTGGGAGCAGCAAACTTAGGTATGAATTCTTTTGCCCGGATTATGTATAAAATCAAATCGGGACTTGGGAAATTTCTCAGGAAAAAGAATTATTCCTCGCTTTATATCACCGGTCTTTTAAACGGATTGCTTCCATGCGGAGCAGTTTATGCGGCGCTGACGGGTTCCATGGCGATGGGAAGCATCGGCGGTGGCGCTGTTTTCATGATTTGTTTTGGATTGGGAACAATTCCGCTCATGTTTGCATCCGTTCTTGCCGGAAATGTGGTAAGTCTGCAAACCCGACAAAAAATCCTGAAATTTTTACCTTATCTGATGGTTTTACTTGGAATTCTTTTTATTCTGAGAGGATTAAACCTAAATATTCCTTATATTTCTCCTACGCTGGAGAGTTTACAGCTAAACGGAGAAGGCCATGAGCATTAACTATTTTTTCCACCTGAAGCTACAAAATATTTAGATTCCGGTAGCGGAAAGAGGTTGTGGTAATAATTTTAGTATAATTGTCGAAATATATTTATTGAATTATAGTCTGTGTAACACAAGATTAAAAAAGAAATGAACACAAAAATTTTCAGTATAAAATTAAATAGTTTCTTATTTATCTTATCTCTTTCTATGTTCATAAGCTGTAAAGTACATAAAATTAGTGATGAGTCTAAAGAATGGCAACCCTATAAGAAAAAAGATATCTTGATCTTTAAGTCTTCAAAGGGAGAATTTGATACGATTTGGATAAAAAAAGTTTCATTTGAGACTGCTGTTAATGACAATCTATCCTTTAATCCAAACAGATTTCAAACTCTAAGTGTAACAGGGGAAATCTCCCTTCAGAGACCTTATCCTTTGCAAAGAGGATTACCTATACGAAGAACTTTTATCAATATGCTTTCTATCTATGCGAACGATCCAGATTATTTATCTTTAGATTTTACCAAGAGATTGGATACACTTAGATATTCTCCTACACGAGTATCAATAGATGAGTTAAGTAAATTAGAAGTGGAATCTCCACGCTTCAAGCACAATTCTTTTGAAATAAAATCCGAGAGTTCACCCGTAAATCCAAATCTAATCTACTTAACTAAGTATTGGTGGAGTAAAGAATATGGGTATGTACGCTATGAGTTTAGCAATGGGTATTATTGGGAATTACAGCAGTTTATAAGAGATGGGAAAAATATTTTACCCTAATAAAGGGTAACGCACTTAACATGTGATACTATAAGTAAAAGAAAAATAGAATTGAACAAATTTTATAATAAGATAATGAAAATTGTAGATAAGCTACTTTTAGTAATTACTTTCCTTCTGAGTTCCTTCGTGTTTTCGCAGAAGTCATATTCAAACATTGAATTAAATAATGAATCCTTTAGGAAAGAATTGAAATTATTTATTGATGAAATAGAAGAAAAATATTCCAAATTATTTAAAACAGAGAAAGTAATAAGCATTAATATTAAGAAGAATGAAAAGAATTCTTCATTAAATATTACTGTTTCATATGGATTGCTTTCAAATTTTAAAAATTTCAAAGGCATATTAGATATGGATTATAAAGGAGCAATTATATTGATTAGTTCAGAAAAAAAATATATCAATAACTTTTTGTATGAAAAATATCCCGTAAGTTTTAGTGAAAAACAAATTTCTCCTTTCGAGATACAGTATACCATAAATGGTCTTGAACTAAAATATGTTGCTACAACGTTCCCAGCATTTGACAATTATTACACTTATGAATTAAAAGGAGGAATTTATAAACTTGTAAATAAGAAATATTAAGATTTCCACAGCTGGCGCTCGTTTAAGTGAAGCAGAAACGAGTGTCTGAAATTCAAAAGCCTTTGTAATGCATAACCCTTATTTTTAACCGCAAAGAACGTAAAGTGATAAACTCAGTACTCACCGTGATCTCTGTGGTAAAATCACCACACATCGTTAAAGCATAGAAATCGTCGCTAAAACCTACTTCCATTCCTCTGGAATTTCACAAATCGGAATCGGAACCATTTTATGCAGGTTGGCTCGATGGCGTTTTTCATAAATCTCCATAACTTCCCGTTCCCTGCCTGAAAAATCTTTGGAAATCTGTCCGCGGTCTACGGCTTTCATCGCCCATTCCAGCTCATCATAACTGGCGCCGATCTGATCTTCATCGGTACGGTTATCCCCAAAAAGTCCATCGGTAGGAGCGGCTTTTTGAATTTCGTAATTGATGCCTAAAAATTCGGCAATTTCATAAACTTCCGATTTCATCAAATCCGCAATCGGGCTGATGTCCACGCCGCCGTCGCCGTATTTGGTGAAAAATCCCACTCCGAAATCTTCCACTTTGTTGCCGGTTCCTGCCACGATGTAACCATATAATCCGGCATAATAATAAAGTGTAGTCATCCGAAGTCGCGCTCTGGTGTTGGCAAGAGATAAATTATAGGCATATTCATTGTCCGACTTTTCCGCCACCGAAACAAATTCATCATAAACCGTCGTCAGATTGACGGATTTTCCTTCCACATTCTCAAAATTTGATTTCAACCAGTTGATATGATTCAAAGCGCGCGTAACCTGATTTTCTGCCTGATGAATCGGCAGTTCCATGCAAAGAACCGGATAAGCCGTTTTGGCACAAAGCGTCGAAACCACTGCGGAATCAATGCCGCCCGAAATCCCCAAAACAAATCCTTTTTGTCCTGAATTTTTCAGGTAATCGCTCAACCAGTTGACAATGTGATTTATGATTTTTTCGGTCTGCATTATATCATTAAATTTGCGGTTCAAATTAATTCAAAGATAATGAAATGCCTAAAAAACAGTTCTGAATCAAATTAGAAATTTTAAGGCATTAGATTAGGCAACAAAAATAAATTTTAAAATTTTACAAATGAAAACCTCACATTGGTTCGTTTTTATTTTTTCGGTGATTCTGATTTCCTGCGGAAAGGAAAATCGTTGGGACGTAGAATTGCCACAGGAAAAAGTGGATTTGAAAATAACCGACATCAGTAAGGATTTTTTTGATCCGGCAGTTGGACTGGATGTTTTGCAATCCCGTTATCCTTTCTTTTTTGATAATTCGGTGGACAATGCTATTTGGGAAGCGCAGCGCAGAGATACTTTGGAGCTGGCAGTCTTTGATTCGGTCAATAAAAAATTCGCAGAACCGGTTTTTCAGGAAGATTTAAAAAAGCTTTTCGCCTATTACCAACATTATTTTCCAAATGAAATGTTGCCGCAAGTTTATACCTATTCGTCGGGGCTCCAAAATCTTTATGAACCGGTACTTTACGGTAAAAGAGAAGGGATGCTTTTCATTGCTTTGGACGGATTTTTGGGAAGTGAAAGTTATTGGTACAAAAGAGAAAGGGTATTTCCTTATGTAACGAAAACCATGAATCCTGAAAACATTTCACCGGCAGTTGTCCAGTCAATCGGAAGAGAAATTATTCCGTTCAATCCTCGTCAGCAGGCTTTCATTGATTTAATGGTGGATGAAGGAAAAAAACTGGTGTTGGCTGATGCTTTATTGCCCAAAACTGCTGACGAACTGAAAATCGGTTATACAAAAGAACAATTGGATTGGGCAATCGCAAACGAGGGCGATATCTGGAATTATTTCGTGGAACAAAATATGGTATTTGAAAATGATAAATCGCTTCGCGAAAGATTTTTACAACCCGGCCCCTTCTCAAAATTCTTAAATGAAATCGAAACCGAATCGCCGGGAAGAATCGGAGCTTGGATAGGTTGGCAGATTTGCCGAAAATACCTGGACGAAAATCCTGAAGTAAGTCTGCAGGAATTTATCAATCAGGATACACAGGTAATCTTCAAAGAATCCAAATACAAACCAAGAAAGGGAAGCGGAAATTATGCACCAAGCGAAACCGCTTCAAATGACGAAGTGGAGAAATATGAATAGCCTAGCCCTCTCCAAATGAGAGGAAATTTAAATATGTAAAATAAAAGAATAATGAGAAAAACACAGATAATAGTAGAAGTGGAACTGGACGAAAACCATGTTCCGGAGAAAATGACTTGGAATGCACAAGATGGAGGTATCAACAATCAGGAAACAAAAGCTGCGATGATTTCGGTTTGGGATGACAAGGAAAGAGAAGCTTTGCGAATTGATTTATGGACCAAGGAAATGCCGATGGACGATATGAAACAGTTCTATCATCAGATTTTTATTTCCATGGCCAATTCCTATCAGCGAGCAACCAATGAAGATGAAGTCGCAAACTATATAATTGAATTTGCTGAAAACTTCGCGCATCAGGCCGGAATCAAAGAAAAACCATAAAAAAAGGCGGAACGAATTCCGCCTCTGAATGTGTTAGTTAAATATGACAATGTTAAATTAATCCCGAAAGTTCGAAAGCTCTGATCATTCTGGGAACGCCCATTCCGCCGCCTGAGCGCTGGAAGAATTCAAACGAAAGGAAATCTTCCAATTCGTCTTCCACACGGCTTTTCCCGAAGAGGTCAAATAATTTTTCGGCGTATTTCCCTTCTTCAATCGAGTAAAAAGCATTTCGTTGCTCAACCGCATCACTGCTTCTTTCGGCTGAGCCAATGGTTTCAATTCCGTGCAAAAGGACATCCACTTTGTTGGCGGTTTCGCCGTTTCTTTTCATGTTCCAGAAAGGATTGGTACGTTCGGGGAAATTTTCAAGGAAGAAAACATTTCCATATTCTTCCTGAATTCTCAATTCATCTTCTGCCTCAATGGTATCGACACCATATTTTTTTGCAATGTCTTCATAGTCGGCGTGAACGAAATCTTCGGCTTTGCCAAAACCTAAATCTTCCAGCAATTCAATTTCCAGTTCAATCAGTTCTTTGATTCCGCCGTGCATTTCAAATTCGAACATGGGGAAAATCCGTTGATGCCGTCCTTTGATGGGGTTTTTTTCGTTACGATAGCTCGTTGAGACACAAAAAAAACCGGGAACTTCCGGCTTCGTCAATAATTCATACTCCAACCACATTTGGCCGGTTTGAGGGAGTGGCCAAACATTGCCGCAATATTCGTACGAAGCAATGGAATGAGGGTTTTCGCAAGCAGCCAATATACTCAAGCGGTTTTGGGTGTGAACTTCAACGAAACCTTTGCGCAAAAAAAAAGTTCTCATCTTGTTAACTACAAAAGAGAACTTCTTGGGATCAATGATTGGAACCAATGCCAAATCATTTGCTCGGGCGACTGCGCCCTGCGGAATTAATAAGTCTTGCATAATAAATTATTTGTTTTTAAAGTTTGCATAAATTGGCGCGAATTTATAGCCTCTCATTAAATCTCACAAATTTATTTTCGTAAAATTTATTAATAATTTGAATTTATTTTTAGCTAAAATCAATTGATTATCTTTAAATCAGTCTATTAGGCTGGTATTTTTGTTAATCCTGTTTCGGGAATTTTAACATAAAAAAAGAATTGTTTCAATTTGACAAACTGAAACAATTCTTCTTATGGTTTTTCTAAAAAATTCTTCGAGGCTTGCCTCGGGGTTTCCGCTTCACTTCTCCTTTGGAGAGGTCGAATCTGTTTACAACAGATTCGGGGTGAGGCAAAATAAAGAAATTCTTTATTTAGGACAACTGAGGACCGGCGGCAACTAAGCGTTCTCCTTCCGGTGTGTCGCAATATTTTTTGAAATTCTCTATGTATCGGCCGGCCAAATCTTTTGCTTTGGTTTCCCATTCGGCGGCGCTACTGTAGGTATCTCTCGGATCCAGAATTCCTTGAGAAACATTTGGAAGTTCCGTTGGGATTTCCAAATTCAGAATTGGAATTTTTGTTTTTGGTGCGTTTTCAATGGATCCATCAATGATGGCATCGATGATCGCACGAGTGTCCTTCAAAGAAATTCTTTTTCCGGTACCGTTCCAACCTGTGTTTACCAAATAAGCTTTGGCATTGTGTTCCTTCATTTTTCCAATCAAAGTTTTGGAATACATGGTTGGATGCAAAGTCAGGAAAGCCTCTCCAAATGCTGGCGAGAACGAAGGTTGAGGTTCTGTAATTCCTCTTTCGGTTCCGGCCAATTTGGAAGTATATCCACAAAGGAAATGGTATTGTGCCTGATCGTCGTCTAAAACCGAAACCGGAGGTAAAACGCCGAAAGCGTCAGCCGAAAGGTAAACGATTTTTTTGGCGTGTCCGGCTTTGGACGGCAGGACAATTTTGTTGATATGATAAATCGGATAAGAAACACGGGTGTTTTCAGTAATAGAACCATCGGTGAAATCGATTTCGCCGGTTTCTTTTACTACCACATTTTCCAGTAAAGAATCTCTTTTGATGGCGCGGTAAATGTCCGGTTCTTTTTCTTCGGAAAGGTCAATTACTTTTGCGTAGCAACCTCCTTCGAAGTTAAATACACCGTGGTCGTCCCAGCCGTGTTCGTCATCTCCGATTAAGTAACGTTTTGGGTCGGCAGACAAAGTTGTTTTTCCGGTTCCTGAAAGCCCGAAAAACAAAGCCACATCGCCTTCTTCACCTACGTTGGCAGAACAGTGCATGGAAGCAATTCCGCGAAGTGGAAGGTAATAGTTCATGATGGCAAACATTCCTTTTTTCATTTCGCCACCGTACCAGGTTCCACCGATGATCTGGATTTTTTCGGTCAGGTTAAACATGATGAAATTCTCAGAGTTCAATCCTTGTTTTTCCCAGTCCGGGTTGGTGGTTTTGGATCCGTTCATCACGATGAAGTCCGGTTCACCGAAGTTTTCCAGTTCGTAATTGGAAGGGCGAATGAACATATTGGTCACGAAATGTGCCTGCCAGGCTACTTCCATGATGAAACGTACTTTCAGCCGTGTGTCTGGATTTGTTCCGCAAAAGGCATCTACAACATATAGTTTTTTAGATTTGGATAATTGGTCCAAAACCAGATTTTTACAATGTGTAAAGATTTCGGGTGTAGTGGGTAAGTTAACTTTTCCATCCCAGTAAATGGTGTCTTTGGTTATTTCATCTTCAACTATGAAGCGGTCTTTAGGAGAACGCCCCGTGAAAACACCTGTTTTTACGGCAACTGCACCCAGTTCAGAAACGATTCCTTGTTCAAAACCGGTGTTTTTATCAGAAGTTTCGGCTTTAAAAAGTTCTTCAAAAGTCGGATTGTAAACGACTTCATGATAACCCGTGATTCCCATTTGGTGAAGCTCCTGGATTACTCTGATGTTTTTCATAACTAATTGTTTGTTGTTGTTTGTTTTTAGGTATTGCGTTTAGCGCCCAAATTTAGTCAAATATGTAGTTTTCAAATCAATAAATGTAATGATATTCATCAGAAATTTAAAGCAGAATCAATCTAAAATGAAATATTATTTGCAAAAAATAAGACTTGGAAATGCGTTCATTTGTAAGAATTATAGGAGTTTAATTTGTTTAAAACGTAGGGTTCATTATGTTTGCATGATAATTTTTCAAAACTTTAGTTAAAGTTTTATATTTTTGCCAAATCAAAAACAATTAAAACAATTATTATGTCTGACATTACATCAAGAGTAAAAGCAATCATCGTTGATAAATTAGGCGTTGATGAAAGTGAAGTAACCTTAGAAGCAAGCTTTACAAATGATTTAGGTGCTGATTCTTTGGATACAGTAGAATTAATCATGGAATTTGAAAAAGAATTTGACATTCAAATCCCGGACGATCAAGCAGAGAAAATTTCAACGGTTGGACAAGCAGTTCAATACATTGAAGATTTAAATAAATAATTCTTCACTATTTTCCAAATTTTATGGAATTAAAAAGAGTTGTAGTAACAGGTATTGGTGCGCTCACACCCATCGGTAATAATTTTCAGGAGTACTGGAACGCATTAACTGCTGGAGTTAGTGGAGCTGCACCTATAACCCTGTTTGATGCCCAATTATTCAAAACCCAATTTGCCTGCGAAGTCAAAAACTTTGATCCCGAAGATCATTTTGATCGCAAAGAAGCGCGTAAACTTGACCGTTGTGGACAATTAGGGCTTGTGGCGGCACGCGAGGCGGTTGCACACAGCGGTATCCTTGAGTCCAACGTCAACAAACAACGAGTCGGCGTAATTTGGGGTTCCGGAATTGGAGGTATCAAAACATTTGAAGAAGAGGTGAGTAATTTTGCAACCGGCAACGGAACACCTCGGTTCAATCCCTTTTTTATTCCTAAAATGATTGCCGATATCACACCGGGACATATTTCCATGGAATTTGGATTTATGGGGCCTAATTACACAACGGTTTCGGCTTGTGCTTCCTCTACCAATGCCTTGATTGATGCACTGATGCTAATCAAACTCGGTAAAGCAGATGTCATCGTGAGCGGTGGTTCAGAAGCCGCTGTCACTGCAGCTAGTATCGGAGGATTCAATGCGATGCATGCGCTATCTGTCAGAAATGACGATCCCAAAACAGCATCACGACCTTTTGACAAAGACCGTGATGGATTTGTTATGGGTGAAGGAAGCGGAAGCATCATCCTTGAAGAATACGAACATGCCAAAGCACGTGGCGCAAAAATCTATGCCGAATTCATAGGAGGCGGAATGTCTGCAGATGCGCATCACCTGACCGCACCACATCCGGAAGGATTGGGTGCATACAATGTGATGAAAAACGCATTGGAGGATGCACAGATTGGATTGGCAGACGTTGATCACATCAATATGCACGGAACTTCCACACCTTTGGGAGATATCGCTGAATCCAAAGCTGTTCAGAAACTTTTTGGTGAACATGCCTATAAAATTCAGATTAATTCGACCAAATCCATGACCGGACATTTATTGGGAGCGGCGGGCGCAATTGAAGCGGTTTCCACTGTAGGGGCTATCATGTACGATAAGGTTCCACCGACAATTAATCATTTTACAGATGACGAAAATCTAGATCCGAGACTGAACTTTACGTTCAACAAACCGGTGGAAAGAGAAGTTAGAGTAGCGATGAGTAATACATTTGGTTTTGGCGGTCATAACGCTTGCGTCGTATTTAGAAAAATCTAATATCTTATGCTCTTTTGGGAGAAAATCAAAGAAAAATTCGTCAAAAAGAATTTTAATAAAAACACGCAGGAAAATGCGGAACTTGAAGGTTTTCTAACAAAAATTACCGGGCTGAAACCGGGAAACATCGAAATTTATAAAAGAGCATTTGTCCACAGATCAGCTCAGGTAAAAGACGAAAATGGAAACGACGTCAATTTTGAAAGACTAGAATTCCTTGGTGATGCGGTTCTCGGGCTGATTATATCTGTGTTTATTTTTGAAAAAGCACCCGATAAACAGGAAGGTTATCTCACCAAAATGCGATCTAAAATCGTCTCGAGAAATCAACTCAATGGTGTAGGTAAACAAATGCAATTAGCAAAACGCCTGCATCCGGCTGGCAATCCAAATTTGGGAGAAGATATCAACGGAGATTTGGTGGAAGCTTTAATCGGAGCACTTTATATCGATAGAGGTTTTGATGCGACAGCAAATTTCATCTTTACCAAGATCATCGATCAGCACTTTGACATGGAAAAACTGGAGAAAACCATTTCCAGCTACAAAAGTCTGATTCTGGAATGGGGACAGAAAACCAAAAACAAGATCAACTTCAATACATTTGAAGAAGACAACGCAGAAGACCTGATCGTCTTTGTATCGGTTGTGCGTCTGAATGAAAAAGTAATTTCAAAGGGGCGGGGGACTTCCAAAAAGCGTGCAGAAGAAAACGCTTCAAAACGAGCGTATTATTTCTTGCAAAACAAGATGGAAAACGTTTTATAAATGGCTGTAAAAACCTTGTTGATAGATGAAGCGGAATTTATTGATTTCCGGCTTTACGGAATCTTGTCGACTTTTTCCGACGCTCCGCAGTTTGTCTATAACCTGAACCGTAGTTTTGAAACCAAATTTGCGCGTTGCACAGACATTGATGTGCTGATTCAGGAGCAAATTTCCTATTATCCGGTTTTTGAATGGGAAAATGAATTAAACGGTGTATATTATAATATCATTAAGAATGTTGCTTACACAATGAATTCCGGAGAAAATTTCGGAAATTTGTCAGCGCTTTTTGATGTGGCGCCTGCACTGATCAATCAATACAAACAATATAATTTTCTGTTGAAAGTGACAGGAGATGATTCGGAAGAATTAATTTTTACAGAAAATAATTTTATACAACTTATAACGGAACTTGATACAAGTTCAATCAAAACCATAGATCGTTTGATTTTTTAAAACAAAAAAGATGCAATATTTTAATCCTAAATACCTGAAGAAAACAAAAATCGTCGCAACACTCGGTCCGGCAACGGAAGGAGAAGAAAGGATGCGCGAAATGATGGAAAAAGGGGTGGATGTATTTCGAATTAATTTCTCCCATGCCGATTATGAAATTGTGGAGAGAAACATTGAAATCATTCACAAACTAAATGAAGAATTTGGATTCAATACCGCAATCCTGGCCGATTTACAAGGTCCAAAATTGAGAATAGGCGTGATGGAAGAAGGAGTAATTCTGGAACCCGGAGATATTTTCACATTTACAAATGAAAAAATTAAAGGAAACCGCGAAAAAGCCTATATGACCTACAAACGTTTTCCGACCGATGTGAAAGTAGGTGAGAACATATTAATTGATGACGGGAAACTTGTGTTGAAAGTTATCAGTACAAATGAAAAAGACGAAGTAAAAGCTGAAGTGATTCAGGGTGGGCCGCTTTCCTCCAAAAAAGGCGTGAACCTGCCAAATACCAAAATTTCACTTCCGGCATTAACAGAAAAAGATATTGAAGATGCAAAATTTGCTATCAGCAAAGGCGTGGATTGGATTGCATTATCCTTTGTGAGAACTTCTCAGGACGTGGAAGATTTGAAAGAATTAATTGAAGCAAACGCTGATTATAAAATTCCGATCATCGCTAAAATTGAAAAACCGGAAGCGCTCGAAAATATTGATGATATTCTGAATTCTGTTGACGGTTTGATGGTTGCACGTGGAGATCTTGGAGTGGAAATGCCAATGGAAGTCGTACCGCAAACACAAAAAATGTTGATTGCAAAAGCAAAGCTTCGCAGAATACCTATTATCGTTGCTACCCAAATGATGGAAAGCATGATCAGTAGTCTTACGCCGACCCGAGCTGAAGTAAATGATGTGGCAAACGCAGTTTTTGATGGCGCAGATGCTGTGATGCTGAGCGGCGAAACATCGGTGGGGAAATTTCCGGTTCAGGTTATTGAAACCATGACCAAAATCCTGCAAAGAGTAGAAGACTCAGATCTTATCAATGTTCCAACTCTGAAGCCCAACAATAAAAATGACCGTTTTATCACCAAAATCATTTGTTATAATGCCGCACACATGGTTAAGCTTACAGATGCAAAAGCTATTTCCACATTGACATATTCGGGTTATACAGCTTTCCAGATTTCATCATACAGGCCGCTGGCTTATATTTTGGTTTTTACGCCCAACAAAAAGATCATTCGCAGACTTAATCTGCTTTGGGGTGTAAAAGCAATGTATTATGAACCAGGAGACATCAGCACAGACGAAACCGTTATCAATGTAAATCGCGTGGCTAGAGATATCGGTTATGTGAAAGATGGTGAATATGTAATCAATCTAAATGCAATGCCTGTTTTTGAGAAAGGAATGACTAACACAGTTCGTCTGACAACTATTTAAGCGCATAAAAATAAAAAGACTTTGGCAGATTCTCATTTGTCAAAGTTTTTTGTTTCAGTTCGAATATTCTAAATTTGCAATTCTCAAACCTGATTAAATGGACCAAATCAAAAAATACATAGATGAAGCGCGTGAATTCACAGCGCAAAACCCTGCCGAACTGGAAGAATTCCGTATTAAATTCTTAAGTAAAAAAGGTATTTTAAATGATTTGTTTGCCCGTTTTAAAGAGGTTCCAAACGAACAGAAAAAAGAATTCGGACAAGTCGTAAACGAACTTAAAAACATCGTAAACGAAAAAGTTGCAACGCTTAAAGAATCATTTGAAAATATTGGGGAAATTCATTCAAAACTTGATTTGACAAGACCCGGAGAAATTCATGAATTAGGTGCGCGTCATCCCATAAACATTGTGAAAAACCGCATCATTGATATTTTTTCACGAATCGGATTTACACTATCAGACGGACCCGAAATCGAAGACGATTGGCATAACTTTACTGCACTGAATCTTCCGGAACATCATCCGGCACGCGATATGCAGGATACATTTTTCATTGAAAAAGGGCCAGATGTGGTTTTGAGAACGCATACTTCTTCGGTTCAGATTCGATACATGGAAGAAAATAAACCGCCGATGCGAATTCTTTCGCCCGGACGTGTTTATCGGAACGAAGCCATTTCTTCCCGTTCGCACATGATGTTCCATCAGATCGAAGGACTTTACATTGACAAAGATGTTTCCTTTGCCGATTTGCGCCAGACCTTGAGTTATTTTACCGAAGCCCTTTTCGGGAAATCAAAAATTCGCTTGCGTCCTTCTTATTTTCCGTTTACAGAGCCAAGCGCTGAGGTAGATGTGTATTGGGGACTGGAAACCGAAACCGATTACCGTATGACCAAAGGAACCGGTTGGTTGGAAATTATGGGATGTGGAATGGTAGATCCCAATGTGTTGAAAAACGTAAATATAGATCCGGAAGAATATACCGGTTTCGCATTTGGAATGGGAATCGAACGAATTGCTTTGTTGTTGTACCAAATCGGGGACATCCGTATGTACACCGAAAACGACATCCGCTTTTTGGAGCAGTTTAAGTCGGAGTTATTCTAACTTCTCATAAAAAACCAATTCATGTCCAGGAAATAATTCCGGATGAAAAATTGCTGCTAAATCCATTAAAACCCAATCAGGACGAGCGGTTCCTGTTTCAAAATAATCATTGGCGCCGGTAGCGGATTTTCGTTTGTTCCAATTATAAATGGCTCCGTTTTGGTAAGATTTGAACCAATTATAATTTGGATAACTTGCTAAAAGAGCGGCTTTGCTCGGGAAATCTCCGGCATTCATCCAGACATCGGCATCGTTTGCTTTTTCAAAAACCGTTTCAAAGGAAAGATTAAGCGCACCTTTACCTGAGCTCGAAGCCCAAAGGTAATTTCCGCCGGCATCTTCAAATAAACTCGCCTGAAAACTCTCTCCGGTGGGCATATACCAAACGTCGCCGTACATGTGATTGGTCAATATTTTTGGAGGATTTTTGGAAGAGTTTTTGACTTTATTTTGTATTTCAAGATAATTTTTTTCGATTTCTGAAAAAATTGTTTCTGCTTCTTTTTCTTTTCCGACCAAAATACCCATGAGCTTTATGTATTCAGCTTTCGCAAGCGGATTCAGTTCTTCATATTCGTCAATCAGCAAAACTTTGATGTTTTGTTTTTTCAGTAACTCATGGAATTTAGCCAACGTCGGACTCGAAGTGGAAATGAAAACATCGGGTTGTTGAACCAACACCCTTTCGATAAATATTTCGTTGAAAGTTCCGATGACCTCGATTTCATTTTGATTTAATTTCGAATGAATTTTTTCATTGAAAATAAAATCAGGCTGACTGATGCCTGTGATTTTATCGATTGAATTCAATTCATCCAAATACGCAATTACCGAAGTCGGAATGACCATCACTGACTTTATAGGAAGTTCCTCTTTTTTCAAAAGAATTTCATCATTTCCCGACTTAATAATCAGTGAATCCTCGTGATTTTGCCAATTCATCTGAGTGATGTAAGAAATGTTTTCGTCAGAATTGGATTTAAAATTTTGGTTATCGGTCTGTTTACAAGCGAGTAAAACCAGTAGCAGAAAAGAAAAACAATAAAATTTCATAAACGCAATTTAAGGAATTTGGTGGAAAAAGAAAGATAGTGTATATTTGCAGTCCAATTTTAAGGCCTCGTGGCGCAACTGAATAGCGCATCTGATTACGGCTCAGAAGGTTGCAGGTTTGAATCCTGCCGAGGTCACTTAGGTAAAAGAGCAATGAACTGATTGATAGTTGATTGCTCTTTTTTTGTTATAGGTAAATTTTTTACACAAAAAAGCCCCTCATAGGATGAAGGGCTTAAGTTTTTATAAAACTGAAAATTAAGCTTTTTTAACGTTTACAGCATTAAGGCCTTTTTGACCAGATTCAGTATCAAAAGTTACTTTGTCGTTTTCAGAAATTCTTTGGCTTAAAGCTGTTGAGTGTACGAAAATATCTTTCCCACCATCATCTGGCGTAATAAATCCGAATCCTTTTACTTCATTGAAAAATTTTACGGTTCCTGTTTGCATTGCATTTTGTATTTAATTGTTATATTTTTTTGAGGTTGATTGCATTGTCACCTCTCGGTGTTTTTTTCTTTTCAAAGCTTACTTTGTCTTTCATTTTGACAGGTTCTGCCACATCATTATTATGAAAAAAGACATTGTCCTTTGTTATATCATCGGTCACAAATCCATATCCTTTTTCGCTGAAAAATGTAATGACCCCTGTGTTGATTGTGGGTTCATCTGGAATAGGTCTTGCGCCTAAAAGGATGTTTTCTGGATTGATTTCTGTTTTGTCCTTTTTGTCGGGTGGACTTGAGGTCAACTGACCATTCTCGTCTACGTAGGCAAACATCTCCTCAAGGGACTGCCCTTTGTTGTTGTTGGTTTTTCGCTCTTCTCTTCGAAGCGATTTTTCTTGTTTTTTCTTGGCTTTTTTCTTAGCATTTTCTTTTTTGAAAAAAGAATCTCCCATACTTATTTTGAATTAAATTATTATTTTATTTATTGAAAATCAATTTGTTATCTTTCTTCTTCCTTGAGCGTTGATTCAATTTAAACTTGATCAAAAACGAAAGGACAAGAAAGCAATTCTTCTATTTCAGATAAAGTGAAATTTTAGCTGAAATATTTTTCCGAAAGGTTGATCTTTTTGATTTGGAAAATGCTCATAGAATTGAAAAAATTGGTTCTTTGAATCTAAAGCAACCAAAAAAGAATGAACATTTATTGATTCGATAAATATCCTACAAAGGTACGCCATTAATTTAGATAATTATCTAAATCGGTTTATAATTATTTGTAAGCAAAGTTATTAAGCCTGGAATGTTGCTTTTGAGTAGGTGTTATATTTTCTATTTAATATAAATTGTATAGACAAAGAGAAAAATGTTTGGTAATATTTAGCACAAACAAGGTAAGTATGTTGGTAATCTTATGGTACATTTACCTGATTTTCATTTGATTTTGAATGAGATAAAGCTATTATTATAAATGGGAAGTAAAATAATTGGAGTTGGAAATTACATACCTTCAGAAACGATAACGAACTTATTTTTTGACAATCATAATTTTTTGGATCAAGGTGGAGAGACCTTAAAGCAAGATAATGCTACAATTGCGCATAAATTAAGAGAGATTACGGGTATTGAAGAAAGACGATATGCGAGTCAGTATCAAGTAGCCTCGGATTTAGGATACATTGCAGCGAAAGCGGCAATTGAGGATTCGGGTATTGACCCGGAAACTTTGGACTATGTCATATTTGCTCATAATTTTGGCGATGTTTCATTTGGTACGATTCAGTCAGATGCTGTGCCCAGCCTGGCTTCGCGAATAAAGCAGCTTTTACAGATAAAAAATAATTTCTGTGTAGCATATGATATTTTGTTTGGTTGTCCTGGCTGGATTGAAGCTATGATTCAGGCAAATGCTTTTATCAAATCGGGAATAGCGAAAAGATGTTTGGTGGTTGGTGCTGAAACTTTGTCACGAGTGGTGGATATTCATGACAGAGACAGCATGATTTATGCCGATGGTGCGGGAGCCGCAATTTTAGAGATCAGCACAGATGATTCCGGTATCCAATCACATATTTCTGCTTCTTATACTCTACACGAAAAGGACTATTTATATTTCGGTAAATCTTATAATAATGAAAGTAGTGCAGATGTAAAATACATCAAAATGAATGGAAGAAAAATCTACGAATTTGCGCTTTTGAATGTTCCTGACGCAATGAAAAAATGTTTGGATGAAAGTGGATATTCTATTCAACAGCTCAACAAAATAATTATCCACCAGGCAAATGAAAAAATGGATGAAGCTATTGTAAATAGATTTTATCAACTATATGATGTTCCTGTGCCTGAAAACATTATGCCGATGGTCATTCAAAAATTGGGAAATAGTAGTGTCGCAACCATTCCTTCGCTACTCACTATGATTTTAAAAGGAGATTTAGCAGACCACAAAATTCAGGTAAATGATGTAGTTCTGTTTGCTTCTGTCGGTGCCGGAATGAACATTAATGCTTTTGTCTATAAGTTTTAATTCAGAAATGCAAAAAACGCTTAAGCATGCTTAAGCGTTTTTTGCAAATAAATAAATTAAAGTTTGATAATTTTTACGGTTGTAAAACCTGATGAATCTTTCTCATAAATGAGTCCGATGTAAACTCCTTTTTGCAGATCACTCAGATTTATTTTGCTGTTTTCAAACTTTCCTTTCTTCAACAGTTGTCCCTGTAAATTATAGATTTCAATGTTCATTTCCAACGGGGAAGAAATATTAAGAAAGTCTTTTACGGGGTTTGGATATATTTTCAGACTGTCTTGTGAATTTTGGGTAAACTCATTAGTTGACATTTCAAAATAATCTTCTCCTACAATTCCTTCATATCGCGGATAATCTTTTGCACAACGAACATTTAGACCATAAGCAGGTGGGACATTGCCAGTCGAAATCATTTTGTGATCTGAACCTGCGATTTTCCCGATTGACATGGCCAGCGCAAAACCTTTCAATTGTTGCGTCATGGCGGCGGTCCAGACACCTGTGATTGCCTGTGCTACATTTGTGCCCCCGATGGAATTTGGCGAAAATTTACCAATGATTCCGGTAGTAGGAAAATAGCCGATTTGATAATCCTGATCATTGAAAAACCATCCTACCGCTTTGTTGTCGTGCTGGAAAAATTCTCCACCATAATGGCTTCCTATGAATTGTGGATTTCCCTGTAATGATTCCAGTTTTTTTCCATTGTACCAAGGCGAGCTCCCTCTTCCGTTCTCATGAACTTTAAAGGTGTCAGGTACGCGCCATCCATCAGGACATGGATCATAAACCGATTTTTTCTGAGCATGGCCCCAGCGGTCGTAATCAATGGAAGTTTCATTGGAAACCCAGTCAGAAAGTTCTGTTGTTGCATGATGCAGGAATGTCAAAGGATTTTGTACGGAATACTGCACTACTTTATCGGCTTTTTTGTGCTTATCGTCACTGGAATTGGGTTTGTAATTATTGTAATAATCAGAATAAACTTCCGTAAACTGATCGATATAGGTCGTCTGGCTGATATTTGAATAAGAAACGACTCCATTTGCATTGACTGAAGTCCCTCTGTAGATTTCATAATTTTCACCACCCACATAACGGAAAGAGGGAATGGGATCTTTTCTTCCCCATTGATAATGAAGCCCACCCGATAATTTTACCTGATTTATTAATTCGGGCGCATTTGGATTTTGCTTAATTTCTACAGGTAAATCATGAATAGCTCCTAAATTTCGGTCCATGAAAATAGTGGTCAGCGCCGGATTTTCTCTTCCGGTGGCATTCACGAAATGATGCTCTGCAGGCAAAATTTCCTGATTTACATAAGTAATTTCCTGAATCTCATCTGCAACAGCCCAGATATGCCAGCTCCAGTATGCGGGTGTATTTACCGAATTATTATGTAAAGAAATCACTGCATTTCCTTTTTGTCCTGCATTTAGTTGAACACGTATGAATTTCTGTCGCGGATCACCTTCTCCTATCAGTTTTACAGTTTGCACCATATTGGGATTGTCAGTCCAGTAAACATTTGCAATCAGATTATTGTGAGGCAGTGCGTCATCTTCGGGAAATAAATTTTCATAAGCAGAAAACGCCTTGTTGACAGGAATAAGCATTTCGGTCTCTTCATGAACGATATAGCTGTTGGGATTATCCAGTCCGTCTGTAAAATAAGTTTTTGTAGCACTGATATATTCTGTTGAGAAATTCCCTGTCAGGTTGTGATTGGGGTCTCTCATGCATCTTACCGCTAGCGCTTCGGCAGAAAAGGTAGTCTGATTTACCAAAACCTGATTGAGACCATATTCGCTAAGGTCAGGTCGCAATGGATCTGTGGTTACACGCAGATATCTGGCGCCGCCCAATGAATAGGTTGCAGTCCATAAAGCCGCAATTGCACTTTCATCCTGGAAAACCACAGATGGCTGACCTCCGTTTGGTGCAAATTTGAAAAAGCCGGTAGTAGGCATGATTCCGATGTCACGTGAATTGGAGGATGAATCATGCGCGTCGGTAAAATCTATTCCGATTCCGTTATGAATTTTAGCACCTATAAAGGCGGTGTTTTGCACATTGGGATGTAAACTGTTTTTCTCAGGATTTTCATCATCATTAAATCCGCTGTTTTTGCGGCCCCAGGGTCCGAGATTATTATTGGTGGTAGTGCGTCCCATGAAAGATGGAATACGCCAGCCATTGGGACAGGGATCGTACGGAGATTTCAATTCATAAGAGCGACTGTCTTTTTTGATCTGTGTATTGCTACTGTTGGCATTTGAATCACCTCCTCTCATATTGTCTCCCCAAAGATCCCAGGCGATGATTTCTGAAGGGTTTGAACTGTTTATTTTGTATTGTTGGGAGGAAAACCAGGTTCCGCTGTCATTGTTCATCATGTAGGCAATCGGGTTCTGGATTGAAAATTTCAGATTGCTGGAAATTCCGGAAAAAGGACGGACAATTTCTGGGATAATATTACCACTGTGGATTCCTTCCCGATTTCGCATATAACCCACAAGGCCGTTTAGTTCATGGAAAGAAAAATCTTTGGTAATCAAAGGAGGTATAGGGTCTTTTCTTCCCCACTGGTACATGAGTCCACCCGATTTATGCCATTCATCTCCTAAAATCTCCTCATTTACCGCTCCTAGATTTCTGTCCATATATTGAGGTACAAAAGGACTTTCATTGAGATCGGTTTCCATGTCCTGCCCAAACGAGGTTCCTTGTGATGGATCATCGGTCACCCATACATGCCAGCTCCAGACTATAGGATCTTGAGAATTTCCCAGACTTCCCAAATGAAGTGAGATCACGGCATTTCCTTTACCCTTTTTCGGATTAATTTTTACGAGAATTTTTGAATTGGACTTCGGAGAAGCATTTTCTATATCCACATCTTGAATCAGTCCCGGTACATCTTCCCAGTAAATAAACGCAGAAAGAATATGCGCTGAATTCAAAGACTGGTTGAGATACCATTCAGAACTCTCCCAAACTGCAAAAGCTTTAGTCACCGGGATTTTCAATCCGCCATAATTCTGTGACTTGGCCAAACCTACATCATAAATATAACTGTTGGGGGCTCTTAAATAATTTTGATTCAACTCACTTATTTCCGGATTTTCCGGAACAGACCGTTCATTTTCAATAGCACGAACGGATTTTTCAATACTTTCCCACAAATAATTATCAGTTGTTGCGATAAATTCCTGTGCTGAAACGTTAAGTAATGCAAAGCCCAAACACATGGCCAAAGCAATGCTCTTTAAATACTTCATTTCCTAAAATTTAAATTCTAAATAATTTGAACTTCTCTTCGGTTTAGGAAAGGTTCATTAATAGTTTTTAAATTTTTTAGGAATAGGGGTAGTGTAGATGTTGGGCGAATTTATGATTTTTTTAACAATCACCAAATTTTTTCAACAAAATCTAAACAATTTAATTTTTATTTAATATTGGTAAAGGAACTGTATGAAATATTTTTAATTCAAGTTTAAGTCCATTAATTTCGCTGCATTAAATTTGATAATTATGCACTTTATAAACCCCGAAGAAACATTTGACGTAGCCATCCACAGAGTGGGAAACAGAGCTTTGGACGAGGATATTCATCTTTCCAAAACCCTTACTTTTTATCCGGCTGAACTGACTGATACGCTGTATAATTTTTTTCTTAAACCTTTTAAAACTGATGAATACTTTCAGTTCAAAACCGATGAAAATCCGGTTTTTGAATTTGTGAAAAACATTTTTGAAGACCCGAAACAGCTTTTCCAAAACTCACTTCGCATTGCCGAACACCTTTTTAAGGTGGGTGCACACCCAAAAGCCAGAGGAGGGGAGCTATTTGTCGTCTTTTTTCCTGATGCGCTGATGGAAGGCGAAAATATGTCAGTAGTAGGAATTTTTAAATCCGAATCCAAAGACAGAGTCTTAAAAACCGTCCCGAATGAAAATTCTTACGAAGTATGGACCGAAGAAGGAATCAATCTTTCCAAAATTGACAAAGGCTGTCTGATTTTTAATACTGAAAAGGAAGAAGGTTTTATTGTGGCTTCTGTTGACAATTCCAAGGGTGAGGAATATGGCATTTGGGCCGATGAGTTTCTGGGCATAATGCAACGACAAAATGAATTCTTCGATACCGAAAACACTCTAAATCTTTGCAAAAGTTATGTCATGGATAAATTGCCGGAAGAATTCGAAGTGAGCAAAGTCGATCAGGTGGATTTGCTCAACAACACGATGAAGTTTTTCAAGGAAGCAGATGTTTTTGAATTAAATGATTTTGCCGATAAAGTACTAACGCAGGATGAGTTGAAACAAAGTTTTGAAGATTATAAGAAAAAATACGAAGAAGTTTATGAAGTGGATGTGAATGACCATTTCGAAATCTCTAAAAACGCAGTAAAAAAGCAAGCCCGTTTTTTCAAAAGCATCATCAAACTAGATAAAAATTTCCATATTTATGTTCATGGAAATCGCAAGATGATTGAGCAAGGCGTGGATGATGAGGGTAAAAAATACTATAAACTTTATTACGACGCCGAAAATTAAAATTAAATTTCTAAGTTTAAATCAAATTAAAAAAATGGAAGCTTATTATATAAAATCCGACATTGTCAGCAATATTGCGACCATCGAATTTTTTCATCCGAAAAGCAATTCTTTTCCGAGTGCCCAATTGCATGAACTCATCAGAATGCTGGATGAACTAGGTAAAAACGATGAGGTTAAAATCATCATTTTGAAAAGTGAAGGTGATAAGGTTTTCAGTGCCGGTGCTTCCTTTGACGAATTGTTGACCATCGATGAATTCTCCAAAGGGAAAAAATTCTTCTTAGGGTTTGCCAATGTAATTCTGGCCATGCGCCGTTGCCCGAAGTTCATCGTTGGGTGCATTACCGGAAAAGTTGTGGGCGGCGGAGTCGGTCTGGCTTCGGCTTGCGATTATGCGCTGGCCGATGAAAATGCTTCGGCGCGTCTGAGCGAATTATCCATCGGAATTGGTCCGTTTGTCATTGAACCTGCCATTACCCGAAAAATCGGAATCACGGCTTTTTCGGAGATGACGATGAATCCTACCGAATGGAAATCGCCCGAATGGCTGAAAGAAAAAGGAATTTACAACCATATTTTCGCCGATGCTCAAACCTGTGAAGAGGAAGCGATGAGCTTTGCACAGCAGCTTTCGGTTTATAGTCTCGATGCGATGCGCGACCTGAAATCCATATTTTGGCAGGGAACTGAACATCTTCCGAAACTGATGGAACAACGCGCCGAAATGAGCGGCCGTTTGGTGCTTTCAGACTTCACAAAAGAAACTTTATTAAAATTCAAATCGAAATGATTTTTAAGCGAAAATCGAAAATCGAAAATCGAATTTCGAAATTTCCCGTAAATCAAGCTGTATTTTCCTTGTTGAAATATTTCTCCTTTACAAATTCGTAAACAATCGGAAGCAGTGAAAGAATGATAATGCCAATCACAACTTTTGAGAAATTTTCTTTGATAATCGGAATATTACCCAAAAAGTATCCGATCAGCGTCACACCGACCACCCAAAGAATGGCTCCGACCACGTTATAAGTAATAAAAGTTTTATAACTCATTCGCCCGATTCCCGCAACAAATGGCGCAAGCGTTCTTACAATCGGTACGAAACGGGCAATCACAATGGTTTTGCTTCCGTATTTTTCGTAAAATGAATGCGTTTTATCGATATGTTCCTGTTGCACAAATTGTTTTCCCAAAACCTTAATTTTTGTGACTTTCATCCCAAAACGTTTGCCGATGGAATAATTCAGTGAATCACCCGAAACCGCAGCGATGAGTAACAAAACGATGACAACCCAGACATTGAGTTCGTTTTGTTGGGCAGCGAGCATTCCGGCGGCGAAAAGCAAAGAATCTCCCGGAAGAAATGGCATGACCACAACACCTGTTTCGACAAAAATAATCAGAAATAAAATCGCATAAACCCAATATCCATAAGTGTTGATGAAAAATTCTAAATGCTGGTCGATATGCAGGATAAAATCAATTAAAGTTTCAATTGCTTCCATTGAAAAAATTTGTTGCGAAGGTAGGAAAACCTTATGAAGCAGTCAAAACTTGGTTTTGTTAAGTTTTCTATAAATTCATTAAGATCAAATAAAAAGATAATTCCTGGATTGGATGCCGGCTTTGATGTAAATTACTGAAGTATCCAGCCAATCTTTAAATTCAATATCATGAAATCGGGCTATGGATTTCCCTTTCCGGAAAGATTTTAAGTAATATTTCAAAAATTCAGGATACAAAACCGTGCCGATTCCGATCATGCTGAACATATACAAACTCTTTTTTCCGTTTCCGAAAAGCAAATATTGCATGGCGATTTCATCTTGGATTTCCGTTCCGGTTTCGGTGATGAGGTGAAAAACATCGTGATTTTCCAGTTTGGGCATTACGGAAAACCCTTTTTCGCGGTAGAATTCGCCCAAAGCTTTTCCCAAAGTTCCTTCGGGATACAACAAAAATTCGTGGATGGAAATTCCCCATGCTTTTTTGTTTCGTTTGAAGAATTGGGCGTAAAAAATCTGTGACCAATCGTAGAGCCACAACATGAAATTTAATCGATAATTCATAATTGATTTTTTAAAGAACTTTGCAATTCAAAGTATGTTATTAAATTTTTTTAGATTTCAGTTTAAACAAAGTGATTTCAGGTCTGACATTGAAGCGGATCTGATAGGTATGACCCAACGCACGATTGATATACAAAGTTCTTCCATCATTCAGTTCAATCTTCCCGGCTGAATATTTTTTGTTTTTGACCGGTAAAACCGGAGGAGAAAAAAAGGGGAATTTAACTTGTCCGCCATGCGTGTGCCCCGATAAAATCCAACCCCGATAATCATTCCAAATCGGTAAATCCAGTGCGTCGGGATTATGACAGAGAACCAGATTGGCAGCTGATTTTCGATATGTTTTCATTAGTTTTTCTCCTTCGAAATGGGTGCCGTAAAGGTCATCCATACCCAAAATGGTTAAACCTTGAACTTCCAAAGACTCGTTGCGAAGAATCTGAATTCCGACGGTTTCCAAATCTTTTTCTATTCGGTTTGCTACATCGGATTCATTCCAGTTTTTGCCGTAATCGTGATTGCCCAAAACCCCAACTGTCGCTAGTTTTCCTTTCACAAAATGAGGAGAAACTTCTGCCAGTTGTTGAAATTGTTTCGGGGATTTATAGGCCAGAAAATCACCTGTGTAAACCACAATATCGGGGTTCATTTTCTGTGCTTTTTGAAAATTATCAATCAGATATTGATAATCAAACCGATCACCGATGTGCGTATCGCTGATTTGCATCAGGGTTTTCCCTTCCAGCTCTTGGGGAAGATTTTCGATCTCCATTTCCAACTCTACAAATTCTACATCAAAAGGTTCGATTTGCCATGCATAATAAAACAGTGCACTGCCTGTAAGCATTAGAAATAATATTGTTTTTCGGATGAATTTTGTCCTTTTCATTTACTTTGAATTTCAAAGTTGATATATAAATTTTTTAAGAACCCGCGACGGGAGAATTGAAAATTCCCACTGCCTTTTCACCCCAAATCAATACGAAAACAAAGACTGCGACTATGCATAAAATAATTCGCTGTCGTTTCGTTTTAAATTTCCTCAAAATCAATTCGATGATCAGTCCGGTGCCGGAAAGAAGAAATCCCATCATCAGGAAATCGGAAAAAGCCCAGTTTACTTCTTTTGTAAACTGCATCGCAATCAGGGGAATGAAAAGTAATCCCAAAGCGCATAACAAAATAGCTTTCAGCCTTTTGTTGTTTTGAATAATTTTTGAATTCATATTGTATTATTTATTTTCACGAATCTCGAAATTCGAACTTCGAGGTTCGAATTTAACTCCCCAACAACTTCTCCAACGCCACCAAATGCTCTTGAAATGCCTCCCGGCCTTTTTGGGTTACCCGATAAGAAGTTTTGGGTTTTTTGCCTACAAATTCTTTTTTTACTTCTATATATTCCGCTTTTTCCAGTGCAGACGAATGACTAGCCAGATTACCGTCGGTCACATCCAGCAATTCTTTCATTTCGGTAAAATCCACCCAATCGTTGACCATCAGCACAGACATCAAGCCGAGTCGTACCCGGTTTTCAAAGTTTTTATTTAGTCCGTCGATGAGACTCATTTGTATCGCTTTTGCATCAAAATTCCATAAAAAATATGAAGAATCCCAAATCCGATTGTCCAGAAAAACAATCCATATCCGATGAAAAACAACGAAATCAATCCCAAAGCAATTTCGCATAAAGCCAAGGAATGAAATTCTTTCAAAGTGTATTTGCTTCCGTTCAGCAAAGCCATTCCATAAAAAATCAACATCGCAGGCGCGATCAGTCCGGCATTTCCATAATAAAGAAGCGCAATGCAAAACAAACCGCCTGTTACCAAAGGAATCGCAACCTGCACAAACAAACGTTTGGTAGTGGAGTTCCAAAGTTTAACTCCTTGCTTTTTGGCTTTCAAAGAAGATTGATAAAAAGCGGTGGTAGCGGAAAACAAAATCACTATACCGGCAATCAGGAAAAGTAAAATGTTTTTTTCAGAAAATAATTCCAATAAAGAATGGGTGTAATTATAGTGAACCGCACGTCCCGAACCGTATGTATCAACTTCCGGCGGAATAATTTCCTTGGCGAAATTCATTTTGAAAATCACATAATAAGCTGCAGCAGCACCCAATAGCGAATAAATTCCGGCCATGATGCCAGTCCAGCCGCTTAGCGACATAAACCGGCTGCTTCGTTCCATGAGCGAACGAATTTCCTTTAATTCCTGATGTGGATTTGTATTCATCTTTTAAAGAACTTTGAAGTACAAAGTAAAATTAAATAAATCAGATTACCAAAGTTTTTTTCGGGTTTTACGAATTCCGTACTTTTAAGCACAAAATAGAAATTCATGAATTATAATCATTTACTCATAGAGACGGAAAACAAGATTGCAGTTGTAACGCTCAACAGGCCGCAGGCCTTAAATGCATTAAACAAAGAATTGTTAAACGAATTAAGTTCCTTTCTGGACGAAGCAGAAAAAAATCCGGACATCCGTGTGATTATTCTGACAGGTTCGGGTGAAAAATCATTTGTGGCAGGTGCCGATATCAAGGAATTCTCAGATTTTAATAGTCAGCAGGGGGAGCTTTTGGCCAGAGAAGGTCAGGACAAAGTATTCAACAAAGTGGAGAATTTATCCAAACCTGTTATTGCTGCGGTAAACGGATTTGCACTCGGCGGCGGTCTGGAACTGGCGATGTCGGCCGACTTCAGGATTGCTTCTGAAAATGCCAAATTAGGTTTGCCTGAAGTGACTTTGGGATTGATTCCCGGCTATGGTGGAACCCAGCGTTTACCGAAACTGGTTGGAAAAGGACAGGCAGCTCAGATGATTTTCACCGCCGAAATGATTTCTGCTCAACGCGCTTATGAAATCGGTTTAGTAAATGAAGTTGTACCACAGCCGGAACTTTTGGACAGGGTAAAATCCATTGCTTCCAAAATAGCGGCGAATTCTTCAACCGCGATTGCCAAAGCGATTCAAACGGTAAATGCAAGTGATTCGCCAGAAGGTTTCAATATGGAAATCAAGAGTTTCGGAGAATTATTTGATTCTGCCGATTTCAAAGAAGGCGTTTCAGCATTTCTGGAGAAAAGAAAGCCCGATTTTAAGTAATGACCAGATTGCTTTTAATAGGATTTTATTATCATTGCAAATAAGAAAGTCCGAAAAAGCAGCTTTTTTTAAACGAAAATGAATCTTGTTGAACCGATATAAAAGCGTATGACTGAATTTTTTAACCACTTAGCAGAAGAATTTGAACTGCCCTTACAGAACCCGGTTTTGGTTTTTTCATTGATTCTGCTCATCATCCTGATGGCGCCCATTCTCCTGAAAAGATTGAATATTCCGGGAATCATCGGGTTGATTATTTCAGGAGTTATTATTGGTCCTTATGGATTTAATCTTTTGGAAAATAATTTTGCCATCAAACTTTTTTCCACCATTGGTCTGCTTTATATCATGTTTATTGCCGGACTTGAATTGGATCTGAACGAATTCAAAACCCATAAAAATAAAAGCTTGGTGTTTGGATTTCTGACATTTATAATTCCTATAATGGTTGGATTTCCAGTGTGCTATTATCTTCTCGGATATGATTTCAATGCCAGTTTCCTGACTGCTAGTATGTTTGCAACCCATACGCTGGTCGCTTATCCGATAGTGAGTAAATTGGGCGTCGCCAAAAATCAGGCGGTTGCGATTACCGTTGGAGGAACTATTTTGACCGATACTGCGGTACTGATTATTCTGGCTGTAATCATCGGAAATAGTCAGGGAAGTCTGGATCAGTTGTTTTGGATCAGGCTTATAATTTCGCTTGCTATTTTTTCTGCCATTATGTTTTTGGTTATGCCGCGGATTGCGAAATGGTTTTTCAAAAAGCTGGAAAGTGAGAAGCATATGCATTACATATTCGTTTTGGCTGTAGTGTTTTTTGCGGCATTCCTAGCAGAAGTAGCCGGAATCGAACCTATCATCGGTGCCTTCGTAGCAGGACTTGCTTTAAATCCGCTGATTCCTCATTCGTCTGCTTTGATGAACCGGATTGAGTTCATCGGAAATTCACTTTTCATTCCTTTCTTTTTGATATCGGTTGGGATGTTGGTTGACATCAGAGTAATTTTGAGCGGCCACATGGCAATTGTCATCGCGCTTACACTGAGTGTAGTTGCGATTTTTGGGAAATGGCTGGCGGCCTTCTTTACACAGAGGATTTTCAAATATTCGGCTGCGCAGCGACAAATTATTTTCGGTCTGAGCGGTGCACATGCTGCAGCGACACTGGCGGTGATTTTGGTGGGTTATAATGCCAATATTCTGGACGATAATATTCTGAACGGAACCATTATTTTGATTCTGATTACTTGTGTGGTAGCATCTTTTGCGGCCGAAAAAGCTGCCAAGAAGATAGCGCTGAGTGAAGAAAATGATATTTCGGTGGAAGAATTGAAAAATCAGACGCATTATAACGAACAGATTTTGATTCCGGTTGCTAATCTGGCTTTGGTGGAAAATCTGCTTGATTTTGCCCTAATTATAAAAGACAAAAACTCAACCAATCCGGTGACATTGCTTTCAGTGGTTCCGAATAATAATGAAGCCGAACTGAACATTTTAAAATACAAAAAGGAACTCGAGAAATTCATTCTTCAGGGTTCTGCTTCGGAATCCAGTGTGAGTACGATTACGACGATTGACCATAATCCGGCGAGTGGAATTGCCCGCGCTGCCAAAGAAATTATGGCCGATTTTGTGATCATCGGGTGGCCACAGAAAACCGGATTCATCGATAAAATTTTTGGGGAAAAAACAGATTCCATCATCAATAATGTGGACAAAGGACTTGTGCTTTGCAGGTTTGTACGTCCGTTGATTGAAAAGAAAAAATTGGTTTTTATTTGTCCGCCGTTTACGGAAAAAGAAAGCGGATTTCCTACAATCGTTCAGAAAGTATTCAGGATTTCACAGGAATACAGTATTCCGGTGGTTTTATATTCGGAAGAAAGAACCTATGAAGCCATGCAGCAGATTATGAAAGCGTTTAAACTGACAGGAAAAGTGACGTTCAATAAGTTCTCTTATTGGGAAGACTTTCTGGTCATCACCAAAGATATTTCGCCAAGTGATTTGCTAGTGTTTATCGCGTCAAGAAGAGGTTCTATCTCTTATGCACCGCACCTGGAAAGGATTCCTGATAAATTTGAACGATATTTGGGTCAAAATAACCTGATAGTGGTGTATCCGCAAGAAAATGTAAGTGGAATTTCCATTGACGATTACGAAAACTTCTCGCCCGATCCGATCAACAAAGGGATCGAAGCCATTGAGCAAATCGGAAAAGGAATTGGAAGCATCTTTAAGAAGGACAGGGAGAAGGAATGAGTGAATGGGAGAATGATTGAATAATAGAATGATTGAATGGGAGAGTGATTGAATAATAGAATAACAGAATGGTCGGTTTATTAATGATTATGAATAAAATAAATAACCTTTTAAACTTAACATTATGGCAAATCAGGACAAAATTCAATTCATTCAAAATTCTATTATTCACTCATTAAAATAGTTAATTATGGACTTAAAAAATAAAGTTGCCTACATCACGGGCGGAAGCAAAGGAATCGGACTGGGAACGGCGAAAGTCTTATTGGATGCCGGAATGCGTGTTGCCATCAGCGGAAGAAAGCTTGAAGAAATTCAAAAGGCAGCAGCGGGTCTGGGCGATAATTCCCGTATCATCGGGGTTCAGTCTGATGTGCGGAATTTTGTGGACGAACAAACCGCAGTGGAACAGATTTTAGATGCTTTTGGGCAGATCGATGTGGTTTTGGCCAATGCGGGACTGGGGAATTTTGCATCGGTGGATGAAATGACGCTGGACGAATGGAATCAAATGATTGATACCAATCTGACAGGTGCTTTTCATACATTGAAAGCAACAGTTGATGAGCTCAAAAAATCTGAAGGATATTACATCACGCTGGCAAGTCTTGCGGGAACCAATTTCTTTGAAAACGGCGCCGGATACAATGCTTCTAAATTTGGTGTGGTTGGCTTTACACAGGCGGCTATGCTGGATTTGAGAAAGTACAATATCAAGGTTTCGACGATTATGCCGGGTTCGGTGGCGACGAATTTCAATAACCATGTTCCGAGCGACAAAGATGCTTGGAAAATTCAACCGGAGGACATCGGAGAATTGGTGTTGGACTTATTAAAAATGAATCCGAGAACTTTGCCGAGTAAAATCGAAGTTCGACCGACTCGTCCCGATTTAAAATAATAAGCATTTAAATTAATAATTCAATAAAAAACTAATTATTCGAACTCCGGACTTCGGAATTCGGACTTCGATTAATACCTTTGCCAAAAACTTAAAAAATGTTAGTCGTATCTGCTATTCAGGAAAACAAAGAAAAAGTCATTGAAGGACTTAAAAAAAGAAATTTCAAACAATTGGAATTAGTCGATGAGGTTTTAAACACAGATGAACTTCGCCGTAAAACCCAGTTTGAGTTAGACAGTGTTTTAGCAGAGTCGAATAAATTATCGAAAGAAATTGGTCAGTTATTCCAACAAGGAAAAGCGGATGAAGCCAATCAGCTGAAAGAAAAAACGGCTCAGCAAAAAGTTCAGGTAAAAGAATTGCAGGATTTACTTTCTGAATATGAAGAAAGCCTGAAATCTATGCTTTATCAGATTCCCAACATTCCCCATTCAAAAGTAGTGGCTGGTGTAAGTGCTGAAGATAATGAAATCGTATTTACAAAAGGGGATGCCTCACCCAAACCCGATGCTTTGCCACACTGGGAATTGGCCAAAAAGTTTAATCTGATTGATTTTGAACTGGGTGTAAAAATCACAGGCGCAGGATTTCCGGTTTATTTAGGAAAAGGCGCAAGGCTGCAACGGGCTTTGATTCAGTATTTTCTGGATAAAAACACCGAAGCCGGCTATACCGAAGTGATTCCGCCGTTTGTGGTAAATGAAGCTTCAGGTTTCGGAACGGGGCAATTGCCCGATAAAGAAGGGCAGATGTATTATGTAAACGAAGATAATTTGTACCTGATTCCGACTTCAGAAGTTCCTGTAACCAATATCTTCCGAGATGAATTATTGGATGCTTCGCAATTGCCGATTAAACTGACTTCTTATTCGCCATGTTTCCGTCGTGAAGCCGGAAGTTATGGAAAGGACGTTCGCGGACTGAACCGTTTACATCAGTTCGAAAAAGTAGAAATAGTACGCATAGAGAAACCAGAAGATTCTTACGAAGCTTTGGAAACCATGGTTGAACATGTGAAAGGATTATTGGAAGATTTGGAATTGCCTTATCGTATTTTGAGATTATGTGGTGGTGATACCGGATTTGCATCGGCCATGACCTATGATTTTGAAGTATTTTCAGCTGCGCAGGAGAAATGGCTGGAAGTGAGTTCGGTTTCAAATTTTGAAACTTTTCAGGCCAACCGTCTGAAACTTCGTTATAAAGCTGACGGGAAAAATGAACTTTGCCATACGCTGAACGGAAGTGCGCTAGCTTTGCCGCGTATTCTGGCTTCCATTCTGGAAAACCATCAGCAGGCCGACGGAAGCATTAGAATTCCGGAGAAATTAAGAGCTTATACAGGATTTGATAAAATCGATGCCTAAAAGAGAAGGGAGCCTAAGCGGTTCCCTTTTTTATTTTGTAACTTTCTGAATTAAAAATAAATTCAATGAACTTAGAAGATCTGCATAAAGAGTCGGACAAAGAAGTATCGGCCGCTAAACTTTTTACGAGTGACAAAGGAATTGTGACGGCAATCCAATTAAAAAAAGACGGGATTTTGAAGGAACATATTACCAAGATTCCTGCCTTGTTGTTGTGCATTTCGGGGAAAACCCTTTACGAAGAAGAAGATCAGAAGGTTGAATTATTGCCCGGAGATTATGTAAACATCAGACCTTTTGTAAACCACTGGCTAACGGGTGAGGAAGATTCGCAACTTATATTGATTCGTTGATTTTTTGGTATAGTTAAGGGGAGGGTGTTTTGGGTTGTATATTGTTATATGCAATTTTTAACCACAAAGGGCACAAAGCTTTCACCACTAGCACTAAGAGAGTAGTAATACTCCCATCTTTTTAAACCACATAGTTTTTAAAATTCTCAAGCATTTTTCTCTTGTTTCATTTCTACTTTGGAGGGGAAATTTATATCTATTTTTATTAAAATCTTTTCGTAAGACGGTATGAAAATACAGATTTGATGGAGAAAAATTCTGCTCATTTCAGGGTGAAAAAAATGGTTTTTTGATCTTTTTTCAATTGTTAATAAGTGGACGCATACTGGACGTATACTGGGCGCATCTATGGTGCATCTATGGGGTATGCTTTGGGGTGTGGGGTGATGGCCCTTCGATACTTCGACTTCCCACCACGGCGGGCACGGCGCTCAGTACAGGCTAAGGCTCAGGGGACGAGTGTTTGAGTAGTGGGGTGGATGAGAACATAGAAAATAGATGTTGGATGTAGGGTGTTGGATGTGGGGTGTTGGATGTGGGGTGTTTGTGGTTCGATAAGCTCACCATGACGGCCCATCGTGGTTTGACAGGCTCACCATAACAGCTCAGGGTGACGAGAGTTTGGGTGTTTGAGTGGTGGGGTGGATGAGAACATAGAAAATAGATGTTGGATGTAGGGTTTTGGATGTGGGGTGTTTGTGGTTCGATAAGCTCACCATGACGGCCCTTCGTGGTTTGACAGGCTCACCATAACAGCTCAGGGTGACGAGAGTTTGAGTGTTTGAGTGATGGGGTGGATTGGAGCATAGAAAATAGAGAATAGAGAATAGATGTGGGGTGTGGGGTGTTGGATGCGGGGTGTTGGATGTAGGGTGTTGGATGCTGGGTGTAGGATGTGGGATGTTGGGTTTACAGGGAGGATGGGCAAGGGAATAGATGATGGAGGAAGTTAGAGATTGTTTCATCGAGTGTTTTGTGATTTTTTTCTAGAGTTTTTTATTGATTAAGCGGTTGTTTATATGTCATTTAGCGACATAAGTGTCATGGGTGGTCATATGTGACATGGGGATTTTTTTGAGTGAAATAAAAGTTAAAGGTTTGTATCAAATTCAATTTTAATAGTTGCAACGAAAGAAAATTGAAATGTCATTTTTTAATGTTTAACTCAAAAATTTTTAATCATGGCAAAACAAAAAGGAATTATTAAGATTGAAGGTACTATCGGTGATATTACTTTCTACAGGACTCGTGATGGATATCTTGTTCGCGAAAAAGGTGGTGTTGATGGTAGAAGAATTGCTTCTGATCCTTCCTACCAACGTACCCGAGAGAATAATGCTGAATTCGGTCGTGCAGGTAAGGCCGGGAAAATGCTAAGAACGGCTTTCCGCTCACTTTTATTAAACCGTGCTGACGGCCGAATGGTTTCCAGACTTTCACGGCAGATGCTTTGGGTGATCAAAAGTGATCAGGTAAGTTTAAGAGGTGAGCGACATATAGGTGAAGGCGAGTTGAAATTACTGAGTGGATTTGATTTCAACAACAGAGGCCTTCTCAGTACGACTTTCTTCGGAAGTTATAATGTAGGTATTGACCGTTCATCGGGTGAGATGAGTGTCGATGTTAATCCATTTATCCCAATTAACACTATTACTGCGCCAAGTGGTTCCACCCATTTTAAAATTATCTCGGGGGCTGCAGAGATAGATTTTGCCGGGGAGACGTATAATGTTGCGAGTTCTGAAACCCCTTTTATGCCTTTGGATGGTATTGAGACGACGGCTATTAACCACGTTCATGCTCTTACGGCTGATACAGAACTGGCTTTGGCTGTGGTTCTGGGTATTGATTTTTATCAGGAAGTAAACGGTGAGTATTATTCGCTTCAGAATGGTGCTTTTAACCCATTGAGTCTGGTAGAAATTGAAAATGCGGTATAATGGAACTGGAGCTTATCCGCCATTATTTCCCTGATGGCACGAATGGTTTGCTTACTGTCGGCGGACGGAAAGTTTGTAATACCATTGAGTTGCCCTGGAGGGATAATCTGAGAAGTGTTTCCTGCATACCTGAGGGTCGTTATCCGCTTCGTAAGCGTTACAGTGAGCGGTTTAAATGGCATATTGAAATAGAGGATGTACCGGGTCGTTCGGCTATTCTGTTTCATCCGGCTAATTATGCGCTCGGGGAGTTGCGTGGATGTATAGCTCCAGTCCTGGAGTTATCAGGTGCAGGTAAGGGTTTATATTCCGTAAAGGCGTTTGAGCAGCTTAAGCGTCTGGTTTATAAAACCATTGATTTGAAGGAAGAAGTTTATTTAACTATTAAATCTTGAATTATGAATGATATGAATATAGTTAAAAGAGCTAAGGCACCGACACCGAGGTTTTTCAAGGTGCTTCGAACCATTGGTTTGGTGCTTGCGGGCGTTGGGGGCAGTATAATTGCTGCACCTGTAGAGCTTCCGCTGCTTCTTGCAAGTCTGGGCGGTTATATGGCCGTTGCGGGCGGGGTGATATCGGCTGTGAGTCAGATTACGGTTGATGACGCCCGGGAGGCTTCTGAGGAAGAAGAAATATAGTTTATGTATCTTGATTCTCTCAGGGTCGGAACGGCCGGAGGTACTTTTCTCAGTGTGATGGTTTTTTTGAACTATCGGGATTTTCTTGAAGCGATGATACTTTCTGCGGTTGGTGCAGTAGTGAGTTTCGGAGTTTCCTATCTGATGAAGTATCTTTTAAAGAAGTACCTGAATGATTGAGTGGACCCCGGCGGATGCCGGGGTTCTTTTTTTGCTGTTGGGGTGTGGGGTGTAGGGTGTAGGATGCGGGGTGCTTGATGATGGATTATTTAAGTTTTCGAATGTATACGTTGGTGCCTTTGAAGGGGTTGAAAGAGGGTTTGTAATAAATCAATCCTGAATCCTGGAGGTCTTTAAGACATTTATGGTAGGTTGAGGAGGACTGAATTTTACTTGCTTGCATCATTTCTGGTCTTGATATGCTAATTGGGTTTTTGAAGCCGTTGTTGAACCATTCCCTGTACAGGGTAAGGTATAGTGTTAAGTGTGAATGTTTGAGATTTTTATTTTCTCTGAGAAGTTTGTAAAAGATATTTAAGTATTTCAGTGTAGTCATGGGGAGTGGGTTTAATATTTAAGTTTTTTTCTTTATCATATTTCGGAACGCGGCCGGGCTCAGGCCTTGGTTTTTCTTAAAAAATCTTGAGAATGAAGAGATATCGCTAAATCCCAGTTCGTCTGAAATGTACTGGATAGAGTAATCTGCACTTAAAAGAATTTTGGCTTTATAGAGAATGTAGCGGTCTATGAACTTACGTGGAGATTCCCCTGTTTCTTTTTTCATTATTTTTCTTAGATTACTAGCGCTCATGAAAAGTTCGGAGGCATAAAAACTCACGCTTCTGTTTCTATGATGTTCAAGATTGAGAAGGTTTATAAAAGCCGTTAAAACCGGATGGATTTCATATTCCGGATTGAGGTTTTGAAGAACGGTTTTTTTCATCAACCAATCTAAATCGCTGATTAAGGATGCTAATAAATAGGAAGCTCCAATTGTGAAAGGTTCATGAACTTTACCATAAGTCAAACGTGAATGTAGTAATCGAAAGAGTAATTTAACGTAGGTAAAGTCATAAGCACTAAGGATTAATGTGCTGATATTTTCTAAGCGTGTAAGGTTTTTAATATTTAATTTAGCAGGAAGTTCCAGAATGGAAAACTTCAGCAGATAGAAGGACGAATGTTTGTCTTCTGCCTTCAGGGTAAGGGTATTGCCCGCAGGAATAAGTATAATTGAGCCGATGGGTGCTTCATATCGGGAGCCGTCCAACAGAAAAGTTAATCTCCGGTTCAGAATTATAAGAATCTGCATTCCGGTGAGTTCAGAACTCAGCGTGAGTGGCGATTTAAGATTTTGAAAAAGGTAAGTTTTCATAAATTCCAGTAAATAATTGATTGAAGGCAGGACTTAAAATCCTGTGGGTTTGATTCAGTCGGGTCCAACTCCCATCTGGGGTAGGTTAATGAATAGAATAGTCCTCCCCAGACAGGTCCAGGGAGGACATGCTCTTAAAATGCGTATTCGGAAATACCCATTAAAAGAGCCCAGTAAACCGCGGTTTGTTCATCAACAACAGCACCAAGAAGTGCTCCCGTCCTACTGGCTATGGAAATATCCCAATCTTTATCGTCGCGGCGTTTTTTCAGGTAGAGACCATGACGGATGAAAGAAGTTAAGCAGAGAATAATTCTTTTATCTTCAGCTGAATACATCGTGTCATTTAGCACATCATCTTCAAATCCGGTAATAAAAGAATGGAGATATGTGAATTCCTGGTGTTTGTTTATCTCAAGGAAATCTATAAAATCAATTAATTCATCTTTGGCTGTAGAAGAGCTGATAGTTTGTTCTAAAGCATCTTCGAATTCGTTGACCGGATCATTCAAGATATCCTGTATCTTTTGTGATGGGTTATTAGCTGAAATCTTTGATTGTCCTAATCCTGTTAAAATATTGATTTTATTGATTGCATCGGTAATCGAGACAGGGTCTGCAAAGTTTTCCCAAAAAGATTCGAGGTAGAGATTATGGTTAATCCCTACAGAATCGAAAGGGTTAGCCGTATTTTCGGGATCTATTCCGGTTTTGCCAAGTATTTGGTTGTCAACAGTAAAAGATTCATCAAAGAATTCCGTGGGTACATCTTCATCATTCAGGCAGGAAATAGAGATGAATAAAAAGGTCAAAAAAGAAAATACAGTGTAATGGGCTATGCGTGTCATAATGAGTTGATTTAAAAAGTTACTGAATAATTTTTCAGTTCTTTTCCCCGGGCAAGAGAAACTGTATCATTGTGAATTCATAACAAAACTATGACTAGTAAAGAGTTCATTACAAATGGTTGTAAGAAGGTTTTCGAAAAAGTGCATCTTCTTTTTTCGAAAATCAATACAGTCTTATAATGGAATAATTTTTTAATTTAGAGGGTCATCCTTCTAAAACAGCTGATCTATGATGGAATGTTTATTTTTTTTCAAAAGAAGCTTATGGGTTATTCTTCTAATAGTGCTGATGGCTTCTGACAGGGTGTGTGCTCAGGTACAAGACTATTATGATTTGATCTATGAGCAAATCGAAGAAAATGAGGGTTTGCCACAGCAAAGGATTTATCTGAACGCTTATCTTCAACGCGCTAAAAGCGAGCGTAATTATGACGAAATAGTCAATGGTTATCGGTTATTCAGTTATTATCGGCCGGAGAAGGAAGCCTTGCAATATGGTGACAGTATGGTTTGGATATCGGAGAGATCAGGAAATTCCTTGCTAAAAGCTGATGCCTATTTATCGAAGGGCATACTCTATTATAAGTATAAGAAATATAAACCTGCCCTGGACCTTTATTTAAAATCCCTTTCACATCTGGAAAAGACGGATGACGAATATCTTTACTTCAAAATACTATACAATCTCGCACAGGTCAAAAATTACCTTGGGTATTATGAAGAAGCTATTGCGCACTATAAAGACTGTATTGAATATTTCCGGAAAGAAAATAAAAGAGGTTATCTGAACAGTTTACATGCTTTGGCCTTGTGTTATAGTCGGTTGGGAGATTTTGCACAAAGCAATGAAGTTATTGCGTTGGGGAAAGCAGAATCAGAAAAGTTATCTATAAATATGGAGGCTTATTTCAATTTGCTGTTGGGAATTAATAGCTCCTATTTGAATGATTACCATACAGCGATCAGGTTAATAGGAGAAAGCATGAGGGTGATGGAGAGCAGCAGAGATTTCGCTCAAATTGCTATGGGAAATTTTTATTTGGGAAAAAGTCATTGGGTACTCGATAAGCGGGAGAAGGCTGTGGGTTTTTTCCGCAAGGTGGATGAAATATTTGAACGACATAATTATATACAACCCCAGCTGAGGGAGGCTTACTACTATTTAGGTCAGTATTATCAGGAAATGGGAAATACAGATAGTGTAAATTATCATTTGTCTCAATTGTCCAAGGCAAATTGGCATTATGAAAAAGAATATCTAATCCTAACTCCTAAAATCCTGAAAGAATATGATTTTGCACAATCGCAAAAGGAGAATTATGCTTTAAAAGACTCGTTGCAAAAAAAGGAAAAAGAAAAATGGTGTTTCTTGGCCGGTATAGGAAGCTTTTTAATTATTAGTGTTTTGGCTTTTGTTTACCGAGGGAAAATAAGGAAAGAAAAGTTACAAATAAAAAGTGAGCGGAAAACGAGATCTATTGAATTAAACGATTCTGTGTTGTCGAATCTGGGGAATCAATTGTCTAAATTTGAACAATCAGGTAAATTTTTAAAGAAGGACTGGACTCAAGCTCAACTCGCTTCAGAATTTGGTTCCAATGTCGCTTATTTAAAAGAAGCTATTAAAAAATTAAAGAATAAAACATTTAGTGCCTACATAAATGATTTGCGAATTGAATATCTATTGGATTTATTGGAAAAGGATAGAAAAATAAGACATTATGATAATAAGTCTCTCGCTAAGGAAGTAGGTTTTAGTTCTACGAGTCGTTTTACCAAAGCTTTTCAATCCAGAACCGGTATGCGTCCAGGAGAATATATGGAGCATTTGCGTCTAAGAAAAGAAATTGAGGGGCACTGATCTTATTGAGGTTATTGACTTCTCGTTTGTGTCAATTATTTTCCATGTTGGGATAAATGTTCGGCTTTTTCTCTTCCTAAATTTGGGGTATCTAAAACTTTTTTCCAATGCGAGTTCGAAAACCTTCATATTCAGGACTAGATGTTTCTATTGCTTATCTCTTTATTTTACTATTTGTGTACGCAGCAGTAAGTAAGCTTCTGGAGTTTCAGGATTTTCAAACACAATTAGGTCAATCACCCTTACTGGGTGCTTTTGCAGTTCCGATATCCTATGCCGTCATCATTGTAGAATTAGTGACTGCTGTTTTCTTGGTACTTGAGAGAACGAGGAGATTGGGGCTTATTATCTCTTTTGTTCTGATGGTAATGTTTACGGTGTACATTATCATCATTCTGAATTTCACTTCCTTTACCCCTTGTTCGTGTGGCGGGGTATTGGAAGATCTGGGGTGGACGGAACATTTGGTGTTCAATATGGTGTTTATCGCTCTGGCGATTGCAGGGTTGTTTCTAAGCCATAACATCCATTTCAAAAAGCAGCTATTTCACTATTTAGGATTAAGCCTTCTGGGTTCAGCCATTGTGATTGCATTGTTTCTATTTTCTGAAAAGGAAATCAAGCGGAACAATGCCTTTCAGCGGAAATATATGCCACATGGACTGGAAGAAATAGGCAATTTCCAATTGGAATCCAATGCTTTTTACATTGCCGGGGTGGATGATAGTTTAATTTATCTTGGTAATTACAATGCGCCATTGTATTTAAAAGCTATCAGCCGGGATTTAAAAAGATCCAAAGAAATCAAAGTGGAAATTGAGGATTATGAATTGCCTTATAAAAGAGTTCGGATAGATGTAGAATCCCCCTATTTCTTTGTAGGAGATGGAACGGTTCCTGTTCTTTTCAGGGGAAATACAAAAGACTGGAATGCCAAGACTTTTTCAAAAAATGACGCTTATTTTTATCAGTTTCAGGTCATCGACTCCTTGCGTCTGGTTTTTACGACTACGAGTACAAAAACGCAATCTACTATGGTAGGGGAATTGAAAAAGGAAAAGGATTCGGTATATATTCAACTTCATGAGAAAATCCTGAAAGCACAATTCAATGACATCTTTGATACAGACGGATTGTTAATGTGGAATTCCCAACGAAAACAAGCCCTCTATGTATATTATTATCGTAACCAATATGAAACAGCCGATTCTGAATTTGATTTTTTATTTACCGGCAAAACCATTGATACGATTAGCCGGGCACAGTTGGATGTGGCACATTACAAAAAAGAGGATGCCTATAAACTGGGAAAAGCAACGGTGGTCAACCGCACGGCTTCTGTATGGGGAGATCAACTTTATGTGAACAGCTCGCGATTGGGGAAATATGAGAGTGAAGAAGTGTTGAGATCCGCAAGTATATTGGACTGCTACAACATAGCAACCAACGAATACTCGCACAGTTTTTATTTCTACCATCAACCGGATCAGATATTAAGAGAATTTAAAGTAGTCAGGGATACTGTATTCGGATTAGTAGGTGATCAATTAAGGATACAAAAAATACAACCTAAATACTATAGGGAATAAAAAATAACGCGCGTTTCAGGAGGAAGGCCGAACACCTGTATAAACTAGTAGGTCATCAATTTTAAATTAACACGTATGAAAACTAAAATTTTCAAAACAGGACTGCCTATTATGGCATTTTTGACGGCTATTGCCTTTGCTTTTGCAACGGAGAATAAAGGGAGAGAAGATTCACTTGTTACTGAGTATATCTACAATAACAATAAATGTGAGATTGTAACCCGAAATTGTAGCAATACATCAAATGTTCTTTGTATGTCTGGCGCTAATCAGGTATTTAAATGGGGGACTACAACTTGCGATGGGTTGCTGTACCATCCTTAAATTTTTATTTATTAAACAAATGGAGGGGGCCCCCTCCATTTATTTCAGGTAAAAATTAAACCAATTAAATATTTCTTTCGATAGGTGTAGTTGATTTTCCTTATCAGTCAAAGCGTGGTAATCCTCGTATAAAAGTAATTTTCCTTCTTTTTTTAAGCGCATCATGGACAAAAAGAAAGAAACACTTTGGACCCAATGGACTTGTAAATCTTTTTTTCCTGCCCATAAAAGCAATGGTGTATTTAGTTTGCCTATGTGTTCAATAGGGGAATTTTCCAAGTATTTTTCTTTTACTTTATAAAAAGAATCTCCCATTCTGAACTGACCTGATTCAAATCGCCACATTTCAGGTTTATTCCAGTCCCATCCAACGCTATGGTACCAACTGCTAAAATCAGTAGGGGCAGAACCGGCAACTATTGCGGTGAATTTATCTGTTTGAGTTGCAATAAATGCCGCTTCATATCCTCCGAATGAGTGACCATATAATCCAATTTTTTTGTGATCAATAGGTGCAACTTTACTAGTGGCATCAACAGAGTTTACTACAGCATCCAAAGCGGAATTACCGGGATTTCCAATTTCGTATTTAATATCGGGCAGTAAAACAAAATAACCGTTTAAACTATATTTGAGCGGATTAAATCCCGTATAACCCGGGAAAATTGGGGAGTTGAAATTGTGGATGTTTTCGGATGCTTTTTCATATATGAAAACCACAAGCGGATATTTTTTACGAGGGTTGAAATTTGAAGGATACAGTAAAGCACCGCCTAGGGTATCGCAATTTTTTGTAGGGTACTGTATTTTTTTTGAATAACCTAAATCATAGTGTAAAAGATCTTCATTGCTTTGGTAAAGCAAAGTAGAATTTGGGGATTTTAGGTTACGATAATGAATAGATGGGGGTGCATTGTATTTTTGTGTTTTATAGAAATAATGATGATTTACGCCTCTTATTTCACTCGTGCTCTTCTCTCCCTCTGCTATTTTAAGGGAGGTTTTTCCATTGAATAGTTCATATGATTTAGAATCATCATCTTTTGTAATTTCTATCACTATTTCCTCGTTTGGAAGCATAAAAGAATAAGCGTTTAGAAAAAAATACAGGTATTTTTTCGTATTGCTGTAGTAATCTCTAGCAACTCTGTATTTTTTGTTTTGCTCTTTTCCTTGGGTTAAACGTGATAGGTTATTTTTTGGGATATCGAACTTCCAAACATCATATTCATCTGAAATAAGAATAGAATTTCCATCGCTGACCCAAAAAACAGTTTCAAAAGGAGTAAGTCCTACTTTATTTGGCTTTTCATTTTCTAAGAAATCTGTTAAATTCGAACTATTTACAGATATCGTCTTTTGTCTTTTCACATCCCAAACCCACCATTGGCTATCTCTAAAGAATGCTACATAATTTCCTTTTGGTGAAATAGAGATATTAAGTGGGTGATTATAAACTTTATCAGAGATTAACAATTCTTTTCCGGAATCAATCATCTTTATGTAAATATCGACATATGGATATTCTTTATACATAGGTTCATAAATTAATTCATTATAGACTAAACAAAAATCGAGGTGTGGATTCAATATTATGGATGGTTTTTCTCTAGTAGAAACTTCGTGGATCTTATTTTCTTTTAGGTTCCATAGGGTGAGTAAACTATCTTCCGTCTGATTTTTGTATGCTTGGCGACGTGGGTAAATCACCGAATCTGTCGTATTCCAATTTTCAACCTTTTTACCCTTTGCAACTCCATCCTCCATCGGTTGTCTATAAAAGAAAACATAATCCTCTGAAGCTCCTGAATGAAAGGCATTTTTGGCGTGAATTTTATAGTTTGGATAAAATGTATTCAAATCGTAATCCTTCAGTTTTTTAACTTCTCCTTTCCGGTTAATGTGAACTATCTGATTTGAGTCTTTGTCCTTTTCCATGAATACAATGCTTTCAGATGCCGGGGTCCAATCTACATTCCGTATTTCTTTACCAATTGATTCGTAAAGTATTTTTTTTTGTTTATTAACGGGATTAAATACGATTAAACTTTGAGTACTATCGTTGGTTTCAGACAGAAATAATAGTTCATACTCCTGTAAGCAGATGAATTCTTTAACGCCGGGGAAAGTATCAAAATTCCAGTTATTGAGATCAAAGACATTTAGATGAAATAAGAGAGTTGAATCACGAGTTAACGTATTTAAATACTTTCCATCTGAAGAAAACTCAAAGTTATGTACATGGAGCCAAATCTTCTTAAAATCGGAATTTAAATCTATCAGGGTTAATACATTGTCTTCTGATTTAGAAGCGAACCATTTATGGTCAGGAGAAAAGTCTGCTTTTGATGATTTGGGTAATTTGATGTGTTTTTTATGGTCGGTTTTTAGGAGATGATGGCTGTCTTCTTTGTGCCAATAATCCTCTGTAAACGTAATCCAGTTTCCGTCATCTGCTATTTTATCGATGTAAACATTTTCACTCCATAAGCTATCTAAGTCGGAAGTGTAAGTTTTCAAAGAATTTTGAGGATATAGATAGGATGTCATGATTATCATTATCCATATCGGGTATATAGATTTTTTAGAAAAGCTCATATTTCAAAATTAATATCCAGGGTTTTGTGGTAACAAATTCGGGTTGTTTAGTAGTTCGATTTCAGGAATAGGTAAAAGAAAATCCGTATTTCTCCAATTAGGTTTGATGGGAATGAGTACCTCTTCTGCTTTGTTGAATCGTACTAAGTCAAACCACCGGTGTCCTTGTTCGGCAAAAAATTCACTTCTTTTTTCCTGCAATATTTCATTTAGCAAATCGTCTTGGGTTTGCGCTATGGATGCTTGCAGACCTGCTCTGAATCGAATTGCATTTAGGTCTTCTTTTGCTTGTGATAGATTTCCAAGTCGGGCAAGGGCTTCGGCACGAATCAGATACTGTTCGGATAATCTTAAAACTTTTGCATATTCTATAGTGGTTCCTGTAAAACTATTTTCTTTATATTTTGTATTGGCGTACCATACATTATCACCGTCTGTGACGATGGATATCCAATTATTTTTTCTTAGATCTTCATTTTCCATAGATTCATAAATCTCCGGATTCAGGGCAAAATTATTTGGAGGTGAAGTGAAATTTAAGATCATACCCTCCCAGGTATTTAGTCCTTCTACTCCGGGTTTTAATTGAAGAATAGTTGAGGTGCTATTTTTGTTAAACTCTAGATTTATATCTTGTTCCAATGAATAAAGGGAGCTGGCGTTTATCACTTGCGAAGATTCTTCCATAGCGAGTGCCCAGTCCTCATGGTACAAATAAACTCTTGCTAAAAATGCAGAAATAACATATTTATTGGCTCTGATTTTATCTTCAATATGATACTGTTCTGTTAGTAAAGATTTTGATAAAATCAAATCTTCAATTATATTCTGATAAATTATTTCACTATCTGTTCTGGAAACATTTTGGTTTTCGATATGATGGGTTGATATTATATATGGAACGTTGCCAAAGAAATTTGTCAAATAAAAATGACAAACTGCGCGAATGAATAAAGCTTCACCCATCAGTCGGTTTATGGTTTCTGTATCTAAAGTGGTCGAATTCGAAATGCCTTCAAGGAAGCTGTTAGAGGCATAAATAAGGTTATAGCAACCATCCCAAACCGATTTTACAACCTGGTTGTTTGGGAGAATCGTATGGTTGTAAAAGCTTTCCAAAGGGTTTCCAGGAGTGGCATAATAGTCCAATTCATCTGAATACAATCCCATGATGATGCCATTTCCATTGAACATACCGGAAAACAGGATATCATCTCTCAGTTTTGTATACATATTTGCAACGGTTGCATTGGCTAGATTTTCATCTTCAAATACGGTATCAAACGGAATCTCACTAATGGGGGGTTCAACCTCTAAAAAATCTTCACAACTTGCATTGAAAATTGTTGAAGTAAAAAGGATAAATAATAGGGTTAGTTTTTTTAGACAATTATTTTTGATATGTTTCATGATTCTTATTTTTAAAATTTAATTTCAACTCCAAAGGATAATTTCTTGAGAGGGGGTAAGTAGGAAGTAGACACTTCAGGATCGCCTCCTTTGTACTTGGTAAAAGTCAATAGGTTGTAACCGTTCAGGGATATCTTACAGAAATCGATACCTTTTATGTTCTTTAAGCTATAAGATACGGAAAGTGATTTTAGTCGTATAAATGAAGCATCCGAAATAATTCTATTGCTTTCTATGAAGTTAATATGTGCCAGATAAGCTTCATAGTTGCTTCCTGTTGTGTACTGTTGATAATTTGAATTGGAATCACCGGGACTTTCCCAATGATTTAGGTAAGAGGACGGTTGATTTGTCATCATTCCCGGAGGGGCGTAGTTTCCGTGGTATTCATTGTAGCCCAGTTTTTTAGTAAACTGAAATAAAAAATCCAAAGAGATTGATTTATACTGAAGCGAGTTGAAAAGTCCTCCATAAAACTTCGGTGATAGATCTACTATGTAGTTTCTGTCATCCGTATTAATTACACCGTCATTGTTATAATCTTCGAATTCAAAAATACCTGTTTCAGGGTTAATTCCTGTTGTATGGTATAGTCTTACAATTGTGATAGGTTCGCCTATGACATACAGATTTGCATAAGTCGAATTTTCCAGATTTGGGAAGTCAATCAATTTATTTTTAGGAATAGTCAGATTAAAATTTGAGCTCCAACGAAAGTTTTTATTGTTCCAGATAGTAGAGCTTAGAGAGAACTCCCAACCGGAGTTTTGCACAACGGCATTTAAGTTGGATTGTATGGAAGAAAAGCCGGTGGTTCCGGGCATGGGGATTCCTACCAACTGATTTCCAGATCGATTTGAAAAATAATTTATTTCAAAATTAACGCAGTTTTTCCATAGCGCTCCTTCCAATGCAATATCAAATTTTTTATTGATTTCCCATGCATAGTCCGGATTGAAAAGTCGAGTTGGGTATAGGGTAACACCGTCATAATCACTATCCGAAATGTTGTACGTATTTTGGTATTGGTTATCATTTATTTGATCATTTCCGGAAGTACCCCAGCTTGTTCTGACTTTTCCAAAACTAAGCCAATGGGCGTTTTCTGCAAATTTTTCTTTTGAAAAGATCCAAGCAAAACCCACTGCGCCAAAATTTGCAAATTTATTACCGGATCCAAATCGGCTTGAACCATCTCTTCTTCCGGTCAAATTGAGGATGTATTTGCCGTTATACTTATAATTGATTCTTCCGAAAGCGGCTAAATATCTGTACTGCGAGCTATTCTCAGAGTTAACAAAGACTTGATTGGCGGCACTAAAATTTTCAATGAATATATCGTTCAAATAGCCTTCTGCAGACAAATACAATTGATGTGAATTTTTTTCTTGCAAGGTGCTTCCTACCGTATATAGGATTTCATTTTTTTTCCATTTAAATTCTCCTTCTATTTGGGGTTCTATCACCCAAGAATCTCTGACCCCATTGTTTTCATGATAGCGAGATTGTTGACTGGAATACCCATACGCCGGATTGTAAAGGGTATGGGGTAAGATTTTCTTTTCAATGAGTTCTGATCTTGTGTACCCCAGATTAATTTTAAAACGGTGATTTTCTATAAATCGATACGATAGAACTCCGTTGCCAATCAGATTGACCGATTTATTTTTGTATTTCGCATTTAATTTTGAAAATGGATTTTCCCAAGTGGAATTTTCCCAATTTAACTCCCCTTCTTCATCGTATAAGTCCGGAGCATTGGGAGGTAGTGAAAGAGCATCTTGTGAGAGGTCATTTATCGGAAGATAGTTATTATCTACCCCATAATTAAATGAAAAATCAAAACTTAATTTATCATTTTTAGAGGAATGGTTAATTTGGGAAAAAGCTGTAATTCTGTTGTAAGCAAAGTCAGAGGGGTATACCGTTGTTTCTTTGAGGACACTACCACCGGTTCTATACCGGGTATATTTGTTTCCTCCGGATAATGCTATGTCAACAGAATTTTGAGTAGCCGCGTTTCCAATGAATACTTTTTGCCAATCTGTGTATTTCGTTCTATCCCAAGTGCCATTTATGTCATAGGCATTAGAAGGGTAATCTGAAATACCATCATTTTGAAACGCTTGTTCTCTCATGGCTAAATATTGTTGGGTATTCATCAATTTCTTTGTTTGGGTTACTTTTGCCAATCCTGAAAATGCTTTGACATGTAAAGAAAGTTTTCCTTGATTTCCCTTTTTTGTCGTAATTAAAACAACACCATTTGCGCCACGTGAACCATAAATAGCCGTAGCATCTGCATCTTTCAGTATTTCCACGGACTCTATAGCAGAGGGACTTAATGTGTTTAGCGGATTTATATTGCCACCGGGTATAGTTGCGCCCGATACATCCCGAACCCCCAGGGTTTGCATATCATAGGGTACACCGTCAATAATATACAAAGGTTCATTTCCGGCAGTTATACTATTTCTACCCCGAATTAAAACGTCATATCCTCCACCGGGAATGCCGGAATTTTCTGTGATTTGAACTCCAGACATCCTTCCCTGCAGAGCCTCCAACACATTATTGACCGGCTGGTTTTCTATTTCTTCTGCTGATACACGTGAAATACTCCCTGTCCTTTCCTTATCTTTTACGGTATAATACCCCGCATTGATGAGCGCTTCTTCCAAGGCAATGGCTTCATATAGTTCTACGTCTATGACAAGCTGGTCGTTTACGGTGATTTCAACGGATTCGTAGCCGGAAAAAGAGAAAACCAGAATGTCTCCTACCGAAGCTGAAATGGCATAGGTGCCATCTTCTTTGGTGGTCGTAGCGATGTTGGTTCCTTTGATTTTTACGGAAACGCCCGGGATAACTCCGCCGGCATCATAAACGGTTCCGGTAACGAGGTCCTGGATTTGTTCTGTGCTTGGATAAGCAACTGAGGAAGGAGGATGTGCCGGTGCAAATGAGTACAATGCCATGAGGACCAGCAAAAGGTAGTTGACCGGCACTACTCCTTTCCAGAGAATTGCCCAATCTGTGGGCTTTCTTCTTAATAAATAGATTAATAATAATTTTGTTTTCATAATTAAAATGGTTTTAGTGATACATTTTTTGTGGCTGAGCAAGAGAGAAGTGTGGAAGATGGGTTTCCAACTCCTATCTTGATGGCCAAGGTTTTGCTCAATCTGAGCATAGTTCTTCTTGTCGTCTTTACCTGCTAAGCTGTTAAACAGTTAGTAAGTGACGTTGTTTCAATAAGTCCTGGTGAATCGTTCAAGTGGATGTTTTTCCACCTCTTGGTTGCGGTAAAAATCCCTGCCGGGGCGATGCTTCTTGCCCGGCACCCCTAGTGGAAGCCCCGACAGAGAAAATCAAATAACTAACACATTCAGTTATTAATACCTTTTTTGGGTGTACTTACTGCTTTTTTAAGAGTTTTGTTTTCATAAGCCTTCTTTTTTTAAAATTTATTTCTGTGTTGTTGTTTTTAGGAATTTGAAACTCGTGTTTCGAAATTCGCCATTTGCAAGACCCAAGAAATTTGAAGTGCTTAGAGTTGAGAAACGCAAAAGGCGTGGAACTCAACTTACCGAATCGGGGCACTGGTATGCCTTTGCACGAATAAGAGAGCCCACGCCCGGGTCGTGAGCATCTTGCTTATTTTCTCGTGCGTAAAAATTACCAGTTTTCGATTCGAGAATCTAAGCAATTGCTTCTAATATTTTTATCCTATTGGAAGAATTGCAAATTTATTAAACTATTTTAATACTATAATTTTATTCAAATATAAATAATTTATTCGGTACGCCAAAGCGTACCGAATAAATCTTGTAAAATTCTTTAATTGGCATCGTGGATAAAAAGTATCATAACCATGTTCAAATTAAAGTAGCAATCACACTTAAAAAGTTATTGAGTGAAAACAAAACACATCCTGTCAATACAAATGATGAGAAAGAAGTTTTAAAGAGTTATGAAAGCATTGCAATAGCTGCAGATTTACGAAAAGCTACTGTAAATGATATTTTTAACGCTAACACAAAATCAAGAATCATTACATTAATAGCAGTAGTTGAATCATTAGGTTTCTCAATGAATCTATTTGGTAAAATTTATGATGCTGTTACTGAAAAGGAGATAGCTGATTTTCTCTTTTTAAAGAAAAATAAAGAAAAACAAAAAACGAAATAATCCTTTAATAGTTGGTATATCTTTCCAATTTATCTCCATCAATAAAATAATCAATTCCGCTAATTTTATTCTGAGATACTTTGTATTCGACCTCTACAAAAAATGTAAATAACGAATACAATACAAATCGAGAATCTGATTTTATATGAATATCAATGAAATCGCCTTGCTTAAATACTAAGTCGTATTTATCATGGTCGGATAATTTTTCATATTCCTCAAGTGAGAGATTATCCATAATGATAAAGTTAGCGATATTTTATTATATTTTTTGATTTTTTTAATCTTCTGAATTCCCAAGGAGGAATAGCATGAGAGTCTTGCCACAATCCTAATTTTTGCTGTTCTGCTTCTTTTTGTAACTCTCCTAAAGTTTCATCATCAGAATAATAATGATACCACCAACCAAAGCCAGCTTTTATAATTTCAGCAGAGAGATACAAGTTATCATCATAGTATATTTTTGCAATGGTACGTCCCCATCTATCCTGATCTGTTTCTTCAAAAGTTATTTCTTTTCCAAAAACCGCATTCGAAGTAAACTGTTTTGCATTTTTTCCAAACGCCTGACCACTTTCCGGACAATCAACTTCTGCTAGTCGAAGTGTTTGTTGCGTTTTATTTTCCAATAGAACAACAATAGTATCACCGTCTTTTATGCCTACTACTTGGGCTGTTGTTTGAGAGTAGGATAAAAAAGGTATTAATAGAAATGTAAAACATATAAGTTTAATTGTCATAACTCAAAGATAGGTTAAATAAAAAATCGTAATTATAATTATTTGAAAAAATGTATATTTATGAAAATAAGTGTGTAAGTCCCCCGTTTTTCCGACAATTCAAAACTAAACAAATTACGCACTTCTTTTTAATTTAAATTCGATAGGTGAACAATCAGCTAAACTTGAATGTGGGTGATTATGATTGTAATCCTCCATCC